>NZ_JAAVXA010000001.1:0-179554 GCF_012241585.1 Pantoea sp. LS15 | reverse complement strand
TGACTCCAAATCTTCTGTTCACACCCTGTATCATGTATTTCCGTAACGGGGAAGGATGAGAAGCTTCGACTAAGGTTCGATTCGAGCGCAGCGAGAAAGCGTTGCCGCAGGCAACGACCCGAAGGGCGAGGCGCAACGCGCCGAGTAATCCTTCCCCCACCACCATCACATTAAAAACAACAATTACATCGGTGGTAGACGTCTCTTTACCGGGGAGTTTTTCACGATCGATGTATTACACTGAGCATGTTCTGCCAAACCATCCAGCAATCCATCAAGCTGCTCAATTGAACGCACCACCAGCCTGATAACAAAACAGTCTTCGCCAGTCACTTTATCGCTCTCTATGCACTCCGGCATCGCCTGAATGTATTTATCTACCTTATGTAACAACCCAGGCAAAGGTCGCACACGCACCAGCGCCTGCAGCGTATAACCTAATGCCGCCAGATTCACCCGTGCGCCATACCCCTGAATCACACCACGCTCTTCCAGCCTTTTCAGCCGCTCTGCCGTGCTGGGTGAGGTCAGACCGATGCGGCCGCTAAGCACCTTCAGCGACATGCGCGCATCGTCGACCAGACAGGCCAAAATTTGCCGGTCGATATCATCGAGAAGGTATTCCATCATTTTCACCTAATTTTAAAAAGTCATTAACGTATTCAACCTTATATCACCTCTGTAAAACCCGACAGCAATTTTCGACAATAGCGTCATTAATCAGGAGGTGAATGATGCGTGATTTACATAAAGGCGTCTGGCAAATGAGCCTGGCGATGTTAATTTCCGGCTCAATTGGCGCGTTTGTTTTACTTTCCGGTCTGCCAGTAACGGAAGTCGTGTTCTGGCGCTGCCTTATCGGGGCCATCGCACTGTTTATTTTTATCCGGATGAGTCAAAAACCGTTCAGTCCCCTAACCCGGACAACACTGTTACTGGCCATTCTCGGTGGTGTGGCACTCGTGGTGAACTGGCTCCTGCTCTTCGCTGCCTATGAACGAATCTCAATTGGTCTTTCTACTGTGGTGTATAACACCCAACCGTTTATGCTGGTTTTGATGGGGATGTTTTTAGGTGAACGCGTCAGCCTGGTGAAATGGGGCTGGTTATTCATCGCCTTTGGCGGCGTGGTGATTTTGCTCTCCAGTGAGCTTACCGGAGCGCATGGTGCCAACTGGCTGGCGGGTATCGGTCTGGCAATGGCGGCAGCGTTCTTCTACGCAGTGACTGCCATTATAGCCCGCAAGCTGCGATCCATTGCACCTCAGCATATTGCCTTTATTCAGGTGCTGACCGGCGTGGTAATGCTTCTACCGTTTGCCCACATGCCCTCATTATCAGGGGATTTTCCGTGGCCAATTTTGCTGACGCTGGGCATCGTCCATACCGGCATTATGTATCAGTTGCTGTATAGCGCTATCCAGAAGCTGCCTACGCCCATTACCGGTTCGCTGTCGTTTATCTATCCGGTGGTGGCGATTATTGTCGATAATCTGGTATTCGGGCACTCGCTAAACCTGACGCAGGTGGCGGGCGGAACACTGATCCTGTTTGCTGCAGCGGGCAACAATCTGGGCTGGGGCGAAAAAAAACCCCGCGAGTGCGGGGTTGGGATCAAAACTGCGAATTAGCGACGGGCACGCACAATCTGGTATTTGCGCGTCAGATACTCTACCGGCGCGCTCCAGATATGTACCAGTCGGGAGAACGGGAACAGCACAAACAGCGTCATCCCCAGCACCAGGTGCAGGCGGAAGATAAACGCCACGCCATCCAGATGCGCTGACGCACCACCTTGGAAAGTCACCACAGATTGTGCCCAGCCGACCAGTTTCATCATTTCGCTGCCGTCCATATGCTGTGCAGAGAACGGAATGGTCAGCAGACCCAGCGCACACTGTACCATCAACAGGGAAAGGATGAGGATATCAGCTCCGGTGGTCGTTGCACGCACACGCGGGCTGAACAGACGGCGTTTCAACAGCAGTAAACCACCCACCAGCGTCATCACGCCGCAAGCGCCCCCTGCGATCATTGCCATCTTCTGCTTCACCTCAATGGGCAGCCACGCCTCATACATCCAGTGCGGCGTCAGCATCCCGAGGAAGTGACCGGCAAAAATCCCCAGAATACCAATGTGGAACAGGTTAGACCCCACATGCATTCCTTTACGATCCAGCATCTGGCTGGAGGCAGCACGCCAGGTGTACTGACCGTAGTCATAACGCAACCAGCTTCCCACCAGGAACACGGTGCCCGCGATATACGGGTAGATGTCAAAGAAGAACATATTCAGGAAGTGCATTATTGCCGTCCTCCGTTAGAGATATTCAAATATTGCGGGGCCACAGCGCCGGCAAAACGACGCTGGTGAGCCGAGATTTCAGACTCGCCGCAGCTCTGGTCAGCAAAGAATTTCACCTGTTCTTCTTCCCAGACGGCATCCAGCGCCTGCGGTGTATCATCGCGGGCTTCATCGGCGATTTTCTCCGCCACTTTTTCACTGTCGACAGACGCGTTAGCCAGTTTCACCAGTAACTCGAACAGTACCGCATAGCGGCTCTCACGCTGCTGAAGACGCGCACTGAGTAACGCCAGGATCGGCGCAATGTCCTGGAGACCACCGAGAGCCTCTTCTTTCGGCAACTGCGCCAGATACTCCAGATACAGCGGCAGATGGTCAGGCAACTCACGGCTGTCGAGTTGCAGACCGTGCTGCTCATACTGTGCCATCAGGTCAACCATCGCCTGACCCCGGTCACGGGATTCACCGTGAACATGTTCAAACAGCAGTAACGAGGTTGCGCGTCCACGGTCAAACAATTGGCTGTAATCCGCCTGCGCATCCAGGAGATCACGCGTTAACAGGTCCCGGAGGAAAATGCCCAATGTCTGGGCATCCTCTTTATCCAGGTTTTCAGATGATGCGAGTGCATCGAAAAGTTCCTGTTGATGCTGCACAAGCGCAGCATCCGGGTACTCAAGCAAACGAGAAACGATAACGAGTTCAATCATGGGTGCGGCTCCGTTTTACTGGTCACATCCATGGCGTCGATGCGGCGGCTGTTGAACAGGTTGAATTTGCTGTCTGACCCGTGGCAACCGTCGCCAAAGGTAAAGCCACAGCCGTTTTTCTCGGGGAAGGCTTCGCTAGCCAGTTCACGGTGGCTGCTCGGTACGACGAAACGGTCTTCGTAGTTGGCAATAGCCAGATAGCGATACATCTCCTGCGCCTGCGCTTCACTCAGACCGACCTCTTCCAGCGCACGGGTATCAATGACACCGTCTACCGTTTCCGCACGTTTGAAGTGGCGCATTGCCAGCATCCGCTTGAGTGCCAGCAGTACTGGCTGCGTATCACCGGCAGTCAGCAGGTTCGCCAGGTACTGAACCGGAATACGCAGGCTTTCCACGTCCGGCAGAATGCCGTTGCTGCCAAGCTCACCGGCATCAGCAGCAGACTGAATCGGTGACAGAGGCGGCACATACCAGACCATCGGCAGCGTGCGGTATTCCGGGTGCAGTGGCAGAGCCAGTTTCCAGTCCATTGCCATTTTGTACACCGGAGACTGCTGCGCGGCGTCAATCACGCTCTGTGGTACGCCATCTTTCAGCGCCTGCTCAATCACTTTTGGATCGTTAGGATCGAGGAACACGTCCAGCTGACGCTGATACAGATCTTTCTCGTGCTCGGTGCTGGCGGCATTTTCAATCGCGTCCGCGTCATACAGCAGCACGCCGAGATAACGAATACGGCCTACACAGCTTTCAGAGCAAACGGTCGGCATCCCCGCTTCAATACGCGGATAGCAGAAGATGCACTTCTCGGATTTCCCGCTCTTCCAGTTGAAGTAGATTTTTTTGTAAGGGCAGCCGGTAATACACATACGCCAGCCACGGCATTTGTCCTGGTCGATCAGCACGATGCCGTCTTCTTCACGCTTGTAGATAGCACCGCTCGGGCACGTCGCCACGCACGCCGGATTGAGGCAGTGCTCGCACAGGCGCGGCAGATACATCATGAAGGTATTTTCGAACTGGCCGTACATCGCCTTCTGCATGTTCTCGAAGTTCTGATCTTTGGCGCGTTTTTCGAACTCACCACCCAGAATCTCTTCCCAGTTTGGGCCGCTGGTAATTTTGTCCATGCGTTGACCGGTGATCAGCGAGCGTGGACGGGCGATCGGCTGGTGCTTGCTTTCCGGCGCGTTGTGCAGGTTCTGGTAGTCGTAATCAAACGGCTCGTAGTAATCGTCGATGCCCGGCAGATGCGGGTTAGCGAAGATTTTGCCCAGCAGCATCGCACGGTTACCCATGCGCGGCTGCAGTTTACCGTTGATCTTGCGGATCCAGCCACCCTTCCATTTTTCCTGATTTTCCCAGTCGGTCGGGAACCCGGTGCCTGGCTTGCTTTCCACGTTGTTGAACCACGCGTATTCCATACCCTCGCGACTGGTCCATACGTTTTTACAGGTGACTGAGCAGGTATGACAGCCGATGCATTTATCCAGATTCAGCACCATGCCGACTTGTGAACGAATTTTCATTTTACGCTCTCCTGTACCTGGTCATTACCTTCGCCGTCTAACCAGTTAATATTCTTCATCTTACGTACCACCACGAACTCATCGCGGTTAGACCCTACGGTACCGTAGTAGTTAAAGCCGTAGGCCAGCTGCGCATAGCCACCAATCATGTGGGTCGGCTTCGGTGTAATACGGGTCACGGAGTTGTGGATACCGCCGCGCTGCTCGGTGATTTCAGAACCCGGCAGGTTAACGATACGTTCCTGGGCGTGGTACATCATGGTCATCCCGGCCGGTACACGCTGGCTCACCACCGCACGCGCCGTCAGCGCACCGTTGCTGTTGAACACTTCGATCCAGTCGTTATCTTCAATACCCAGATCTTTGGCATCCGTTTCACTCATCCAGACAATCGGGCCACCACGTGACAACGTCAGCATCAGCAGGTTGTCGCTGTAGGTAGAGTGGATCCCCCACTTCTGATGCGGCGTGAGGAAGTTCAGCGCCTTCTCAGGGTTACCGTTGGATTTCGCCCCCATTACCGCCTTCACCGAACGGGTGTCGATTGGCGGACGGTAAACCAGCAGACTTTCACCGAAATCACGCATCCACTGATGATCCTGATACAGAGACTGACGCCCGGAGAGGGTACGCCATGGGATCAGCTCGTGAACGTTGGTATAACCGGCGTTGTAGGAGACGTGCTCATCTTCCAGACCAGACCAGGTCGGGCTGGAGATAATTTTGCGCGGCTGCGCCTGAATATCGCGGAAGCGAATTTTCTCTTCCTCTTTATTCGTCGCCAGATGCGTGTGGTCACGGCCGGTAAATTCGCTCAGTGCCGCCCACGCTTTCACCGCCACGTGGCCGTTGGTTTCCGGCGCCAGGGTCAGGATCATCTCTGCTGCATCAATCGCCGTATTCAGCATTGGCTGACCTTTGGCCGGGCCGTCCGCTTTGGTGTAATTGAGCTTACGCAGCAGATCCATTTCACTCTGGGTATTCCAGGCGATCCCTTTCCCGCCGTTACCGATTTTCTCCATCAGCGGGCCGATAGAGGTAAAGCGCTCCCAGGTTGCCGGGTAGTCGCGTTCAACCGCAATAATGTGCGGTGCGGTTACACCCGGGATCAGGTCACATTCGCCTTTTTTCCAGTCCTTCACGTCCAGCGGTTGCGCCAGTTCGGCGGCGGAGTCGTGCTGAATTGGCAGCGTCACCACATCGGTTTCTTTACCCAGATGCCCTACGCAGACTTCGGAGAATTTTTTCGCGATGTCTTTGTAGATATCCCAGTCGCTTTTCGATTCCCACGCCGGGTCAACGGCCGCAGACAGCGGATGAATAAACGGATGCATATCCGAGGTATTCATGTCGTCTTTTTCGTACCAGGTCGCGGTTGGCAACACAATGTCGGAGTACAGGCAGGTGCTGGACAGACGGAAGTCCAGGGTCACTACCAGATCCAGCTTGCCGTCGAGGCCGTTGTCTTTCCACTCCACCTCTTCCGGCTTCACGCCGCCCTGCTTGCCGAGATCTTTCCCCTGAATACCGTTCTCGGTGCCCAGCAGATATTTCAGCATGTACTCGTGCCCTTTACCGGACGAGCCCAGCAGGTTGGAGCGCCAGATGAACAGGTTGCGCGGATGGTTTTTTCCGTTCTCTGGCTGTTCTGCCGCGAAACGAATGGAACCGTCTTTGAGAGACTTAACGGTGTAATCCACCGGCGACATGCCCGCTTTCTTCGCCTCTTCTGCAATGCGCAGTGGGTTGGTGCCCAGTTGAGGTGCCGATGGCAGCCAGCCCATGCGCTCGGCACGTACGTTGAAATCGATCAGGTGGCCGCTGTAACGGGATTTATCCGCCATTGGCGAGAGCAGTTCTTGCGCGGTTACGGTCTCGTAACGCCACTGGCTGGAGTGGTTATAGAAGTAAGACGTGCTGTTCATGTGACGTGCCGGACGCTGCCAGTCAAGGGCAAACGCCAGCGGCTGCCAGCCGGTCTGTGGACGCAGTTTTTCCTGGCCCACGTAGTGCGCCCAGCCGCCGCCGCTCTGACCGACACAGCCACAGAAGATCAGCATATTGATCAGACCACGATAGTTCATATCGAGGTGATACCAGTGGTTCAAACCGGCACCGACGATGATCATCGAACGACCGTGCGTCTTGTCGGCGTTTTCTGCGAATTCACGTGCGATACGGGTGATTTGTGCCCGAGGAACGCCAGTGATCTGCTCCGCCCACGCTGGGGTGTAAGCTTTCACCTCATCGTAGTGAGTTGCGCAGTTTTCGTCGCCCAGACCACGTTCCAGACCATAGTTCGCCATGGTCAGGTCATAAACAGTGGTGACCAGCGCCGTGGAACCGTCAGCCAACTGCAGGCGTTTTACCGGCAGCTTATGCATCAGAACGTTCTGCAGCTCGACCTTGTTAAAGTGTTCGGAACCTTCACCACCGAAATACGGGAAGCCCACATCGGCGATCTCGTCCTGGCTGCCCAGCATGCTCAGACGCAGTTCCGTCTCTTCGCCGGTCGTGCCGTTGCGTTGTTCAAGATTCCACTTACCCTTCTCACCCCAGCGGAAACCGATAGAGCCGTTTGGTGCCACCAGATCGCCGTTGTTGTTGTAAGCAACGGTTTTCCACTCAGGGTTATTTTCCTGGCCCAGCGCGTCCACCAGATCGGCAGCACGCAGCGTACGACCTGCGGCGTAGTAGCCATCACGCTCTTCCAGCATCACCAGCATCGGCATGTCGGTGTAACGACGCACGTAGTCGGTGAAGTACTGGCTAGGCTTATCAAGGTGGAATTCACGTAACATGACGTGGCCCATCGCCATCGCCATCGCAGCATCGGTACCCTGTTTCGGTGCCAGCCACAGATCGCACAGTTTGGCGATTTCTGCGTAGTCGGGGGTCACCGCCACGGTTTTGGTGCCTTTGTAACGGACTTCGGTAAAGAAGTGCGCATCTGGCGTACGGGTCTGCGGCACGTTAGAGCCCCAGGCAATGAGGTAGCTGGAGTTGTACCAGTCAGCAGATTCCGGCACGTCGGTTTGCTCACCCCAGGTCTGTGGAGATGCCGGCGGCAGGTCACAGTACCAGTCGTAGAAGCTCAGGCAGGTACCGCCAATCAGAGAGAGGTAACGAGCCCCTGACGCATAAGAAACCATCGACATCGCCGGGATTGGCGAGAAGCCCGCCACGCGGTCCGGACCGTAAGTTTTAACGGTGTAAACGTTAGAGGCAGCAATCAGCTCGTTCACCTCTTTCCAGGAAGAGCGCACAAAGCCACCGCGACCACGAGCCTGCTTAAAACTTTTCGCTTTGTCAGCGTCTTCGATAATAGATGCCCAGGCATCAACCGGATCGCTGTGCTGAACTTTCGCTTCACGCCACATTTTCATCAGGCGTTTACGCATCAGAGGGTATTTCAGGCGGTTAGCACTGTAGAGATACCAGGAGTAGCTCGCCCCACGCGGGCAGCCACGCGGCTCATGGTTTGGCATATCCGGGCGAGTGCGCGGATAGTCGGTCTGCTGCATTTCCCAGGTCACCAGACCGTTTTTAACGAAAATCTTCCAGCTGCATGAGCCGGTGCAGTTCACGCCATGGGTCGAACGGACGACTTTGTCATGCTGCCAGCGCTGGCGGTAACCGTCTTCCCAGTCCCGGTTAGTCTCCAGAACCTGGCCGTGCCCATCGGCAAAAGTTTCGCCCTTCTGCTTGAAGTAGCGAAACCGGTCCAAAAATTTGCTCATCGGGTATCTCCTGTGTGGAGCCTGTGGCTCTCTAAATCGACATTGCTGATTTGCAGCGAAGGTAACGCCCTGAAAGAGGGGGAGAATTGATAACGATCAAGACGACGAGGGACTTTCAGGCGAGGTATTAGAGCAAATACCACCAAAGCGGTAGCTTTTTATTATTAATATTATATTGATTTATATGAATATTTTTATTTTGCCGTACAAAAAGACGGAGAGGATTTAACATCCCAGGTATTAAGGGGTAGAACCCCCTGCAAAGCGATGGCGATCACAGTGTTACCCGCAGATTTCCTCTGCAAATCGTCAGTATGTTGTAACTATTCGCGAGCCAAAAAAAACGCGACCCGAAGGCCGCGTAAACGGATAATCAAACTTACTTATTTTTCTTAGTATTACGGCCATATACCAGCCACGTGATCACAACGCAGGCGATATAGAAGACGAGGAAGACTTTCATTGCCCCCGCCGGAGAGCCGGTCAGGTCAAGAGAGATACCGAACGCTTTCGGAATAAAGAAGCCACCAATTGCGCCAATGGCAGAGATGAAGCCCAGCGCTGCCGCCGTGTCCGTTGCCGCTTCACGCATCGCCTGTTCTTCGGTTCCGCCCTGCGCTTTTACACGATCCATAGTCAGTTTACGGAAGATCACGGAAATCATCTGGAAAGTAGAAGCACTTCCCAGCCCGGCAGTCAGGAACAGCACCATAAACACACCGAAGAAGGCGGTGAAGTTCCCTCCCTGTCCGTCAGTTGGCAGCGTCAGGAACAGCAGCGCACAGAAGACAGCCATCACCACAAAGTTCACCAGCGTTACGCGTGTCCCGCCCAGACGGTCAGACACCATGCCACCCAGCGAACGCGCCAGTGCACCAATAAATGGCCCAAAGAAGGCAAATTGCAGGATCTGAATGTCCGGGAACTGCGTTTTCGACAACATAGCGAAGCCTGCAGAGAAACCGATAAACGAACCGAACGTTGCCAGATACAGCAGCGCCATTACCCACAGATGCCCGCGTTTCAGCACCGGCAATTGCTCGCTCAGAGACGCTTTTGACGCTGACAGATCGTTCATAAAGAACCAGGCCGCCAGGGTGAAGAGCACCAGGAACGGAACCCAGATCCAGGAGGCGTTTTGCAGATACAGGGAAGAGCCATCCGCTTGCTCAACGCCAGCGCCGCCAAACGCTGCGAAAATGGAGACAGAGATCGCCAGCGGTGCGATCAACTGCATCACACTGACGCCCATGTTGCCCAGGCCACCGTTAATGCCCAGCGCACCGCCCTGTTTCGCTTTCGGGAAGAAGAAGCTGATGTTCGCCATACTGGAGGCAAAGTTCGCCCCCGCAAAGCCACACAGCAGGGAGATAATCACGAACACGCTAAACGGGGTTGACGTATCCTGCACCGCGAAACCGAGCCAGACACATGGCACGATCATGATACCGGTACTGAATGCCGTCCAGCGACGACCGCCAAACACCGGAACCATAAATGCGTAAGGCACACGCAGCAATGCGCCGGACAAGGACGGCAGCGCGGTCAACATAAACAGCTGATCGGTTGTAAAGGTAAAACCGACTTTTGGCAGGTTCACCGCCACAGCACTAAACAACATCCATACGCAAAACGCTAACAACAAACACGGAACGGAAATCCACAGATTCCGGCTTGCTACACGATGACCGCGCTGTTGCCAGAACGCCGGATCCTCTGGACGCCAGTCTGTAATAACGGCACCATTTTCCCTTTCGGGAGCGGATGAGTGACTCATAGACACCTCTGATTCTCGAATGATGCTGCAAACATTAGGGTTTTAGAGCGGCGGTAAGTTGATATAAATCAAAGGAAAAGTGGGAGGATTTGCGGCGAAAAAAAAGCTCTCATCCTTAATGAGTAGGTTATTACGGTAAAAAAGATGTGGTTTTTCACGGTACTGACGTTTCCTTGCTACCCCCACCCCCTTTCCGTTACTCCGTTGGCAATTTGGGAGTAATCCTTTATTGGTATGGGTATACTCCAGGGTATGCACCAGAATAGCGCCATTCCTGCAAGCAGGCCACGTCAGGAGCACGGCAACTCTATGTTAAAAAGATGTTTATCTCCGCTGACACTCGTGAATCAGGTCGCGCTGATCGTTTTGCTGTCCACCGCCCTCGGTGTGACGGGCATGGCGATCTCCGGCTGGCTGGTACAGGGAGTACAGGGTAACGCGCATGCCATCAATGAGGCAGGCTCGCTACGTATGCAGAGTTACCGTCTGCTGGCATCGGTTCCCCTGACGCAGGGCGATCAGCCCCTCATCGATGAAATGGAACGCACGGCGTTCAGCCCGGAACTGGAAAACGCCGCCATTCGCGCCGGTCAGCAATCTCAGCTTAAAGCACTCCAGGGCTACTGGCATACCCAACTGCAGCCGGGACTGAAACAGGCGCGCGGTCCAGAGTCTGTTGCGCAGGACGTTGCGGGTTTCGTATCACGCATTGATGTCCTGGTCTCCTCTTTTGACCAAACCACCGAATTGCGTATTGACCGGGTAGTGATGATGCACCGTGCAATGGCGCTGTGTATGGGGTTATTACTCATCTTCACGATTGTCTGGCTCCGTGCACGGTTGCTGAATCCCTGGAAACAGTTGCTGGCGATGGCCCGCGCGGTCACCGCAAGAGATTTTACTCAACGTACCCATATCAGCGGGCGCAATGAAATGGCGATGCTCGGCCAGGCCCTGAATACCATGTCGGCAGAACTCTCCGAAAGCTACGCGGTACTGGAGCAGCGCGTTCAGGAAAAAACGGCCGGGCTGGAGCAGAAAAACGAGATGCTCTCCTTCCTGTGGCAAGCCAACCGTCGTCTGCATATGCAAGTGCCGCTCTGCGAGCGTCTCTCGCCGGTACTGAATGGCCTGCAAAATCTGACCCTGCTTCACGACCTGGAGCTGCGGGTCTACGATGTGGAAGACGAAGAAAACCATCAGGAGTTTACCTGCCAGTCCGATATGTCCTGTGATGACAAAGGTTGCCATCTTTGTCCTCGCGGCTTGCCGCCGTTGACGTCGAGTGGCACCACGCTGAAGTGGCGGTTGACGGACAACCACACCCAGTACGGCATTCTGCTGGCAACCCTGCCGGCCGGTCGTCACCTTAGCCACGACCAGCAGCAACTGGTTGATACGCTGGTTGAACAGTTGACGGCCACACTGGCACTCGACCGTCATCAGGAAAAACAGCAGCAGTTGATCGTCATGGAAGAGCGCGCAACCATCGCCCGCGAGCTTCACGACTCCATCGCCCAGTCGCTCTCCTGTATGAAAATGCAGGTGAGCTGCCTGCAAATGCAGGATACGGAGATGCCGGAAAGTAATAAACAACTGCTGAGCCAGATCCGCAACGAGCTGAATACCTCCTGGGTGCAACTTCGTGAACTGCTGACCACTTTCCGTCTGCAGCTCACTGAACCAGGCCTGCGCCCTGCCCTGGAATCCAGCTGTCACGAATTTAGCGCCCGATTGGGGTTCCCGGTGAAACTGGATTACCAGTTACCGCCACGGTTTGTCCCGTCGCATCAGGCCATTCATTTACTGCAGATCGCCCGTGAGGCGTTGAGTAACGTGCTCAAACATGCCGGCGCGACGGCGGTAACCGTCACCGTCAGCCAGCACGATAATCAGGTCAGGCTCACGGTTCATGACAACGGCCGCGGCGTGCCGGAAAATGCCGAACGAACTAACCACTATGGTTTAATCATCATGCGAGACCGCGCCCAAAGCCTGCGCGGTGATTGCCAGGTTCGCCGGAGAGAGACTGGTGGCACGGAAGTTGTTGTCACCTTTATTCCCGAGAAACCGCTCACAACTGCTCAAGGAGAAACCCATGACTAATCAGGAACCGGCATCAATTCTGTTGATCGACGACCATCCGATGCTGCGTACTGGCGTGAAACAGCTGGTCAGCATGGCACCCGATATCACCGTCGTAGGCGAAGCCAGCAACGGTGAACAAGGCATTGAGCTTGCCGAAGCGCTTGATCCTGATCTGATCCTGCTTGATCTCAATATGCCCGGCATGAACGGTCTGGAAACCCTCGACAAGCTGCGGGAAAAATCTCTTTCCGGTCGCGTAGTGGTCTTTAGCGTGTCGAACCATGAAGAAGATGTGGTCACGGCACTGAAGCGTGGCGCGGACGGCTATCTGCTGAAAGATATGGAGCCGGAAGATCTGCTTAAAGCGCTGCAACAGGCTGCCGCAGGAGAGATGGTGCTGAGCGAAGCATTAACGCCGGTACTGGCCGCCAGCCTGCGTGCGAACCGTGCCACCTCTGACCGCGACGTCAGTCAGTTAACGCCACGCGAGCGTGACATTCTCAAGCTGATTGCTCAGGGTCTGCCAAACAAGATGATTGCCCGCCGCCTGGATATCACCGAAAGCACAGTCAAAGTACACGTGAAACACATGCTGAAGAAAATGAAGTTAAAATCCAGGGTTGAAGCCGCAGTGTGGGTACATCAGGAACGGATTTTTTAAGCATTACTCATCCGGCAGCAGCCTCCAGCGCGGGTCGTCGTTAGGTAATGCGACCAGCGGTTGCACCACGATAAGCGTGATCTCATTGGAAGAGACGCGCTGACCTTTCTCATCTTCTACCACTGCCGACAAGTGCCAGCGGTTAGTTGCCCCCTGAAGGTCATCCCAGGCCGGCATAATCACACTCCAGCCGTCGCTGCCGTTGCTATTCGTCGGTGAAGTCAGGCTCAGTGCCTGGGTATCGCCCTGCCAGCGGATCTGACGAATACCATGCGTGCTGCGAACTTGCAGCTTCAGCATCACGGTCTCGCCCCCTTTCAGATCCCACGGTGGCGTCGCCAGATACACGGATAACGTTTTGCGTTGGCGGAACTCCATAACCGGCAGGTTGTCCCGCTCCGGCGAGTCATAGCGGCTCCCGCGCAGGGAGCGCGTGGCGGCGACTTCACCGGCAGAGATCTGTTTTACAAGCGGTACGCCGAAGCGATAGTTAAGTTTCAGCCCGAGATTATTTTGACTGACGCCACTCTCTCCCTGCTTATGTGCCGCCGTCAAGGTAAGCAGCGGAACAGGGGTATAGTTGAGCCCCAGATTTACCGCGACAGGGTTGTGATAGCCGGTTCCGGTGTTGAACAGGTCGACATTATCGCCAAAATATTGCTCGAAGCTAACGCTGGTATTCAGATGATGGAACCACGGCAACCAGGCTTTGGCGGTGACATCGTACCCGCGCGCCATGCGTTGCTCCTGAATGTCAGAGCTGCCACGCCAGCTGGCAAACGGTTGATAGTAGTTAGCTGACAGACGCAGATTTTCACCCCACGCTTCCGCGCCCAGCCCGGCACGCTGCAGGTTTTCATCCAGCAGGTTATCGTAAAACGTGTTGTAGCCCAGCAACCACTTGCCGGCGACCCAGCGCTGACCTACCCCGGCGTTACTGACCAGGCCATCAGTCTGCTGCGTCACGCCAAACTGACTCCAGCTCAGGTAACGGTTGTTATCATTCCAGGGGATAAACCAGCTCCCGCTGCTACCGTTAAATTTACCGTCGTCATCCACCAGTAAATTGACGCTGGCGTTGCCCCAGGGCGAGAGCCAGGACTCAATCTGCTGGTTCACTTCCCCACTCACCGCATCACGTACCTGACCAAACGCGAACTGGCGCGCCTGCTCGCCCGTGGTCAGACCGTTATCGGTCATACTGGCTTCACCAAAGGCTTTTGCCATTTCGGCCAGGTGTTTTTCTCCCTCGCCAGTTGGGGGGGCCATTCCGAGATCGGGCAAACTATCCCCGTTGTTATCAAAGGGATTTTCTGCCTGATGCATAAAGGAATTCGGGGCACCGTGAACGGCTCCCACCGTAAGAAGAGGGAGTAATAACAGAAAGCGAATGCAGGACGATACAGCCATCAACGTCGTAAATAAGAACCTGTGTTTATAAGGTAACGCTTTTAATATTAACGCGATAAGTTGTGAAATGCAGTCTTAGCGCAAATTTCAGGATTATCCTGAACCTGATTGTCGGGTGGCGGTTTCACCTTACCCGACTTACAAATTCATACCCCTGACATCCCAAACAGCCCTTTCAGTTCCGGCACGCAGGAGCCGCAGTTGGTGCCACACCGTAGTTTCACCCCCAACTCTGCGACGGAGCCACACCCTCCGACAATGGCCTCCCGTATCGCATTTTCCCCGACGCAGAAACAGCTACAGATAATGCGTCCCGGATCGACAGTCTTCCCCACACCCTCCCCGTTCAGCAATGCATGGCGCGCTGCTGGTTGCTCGGGCGGCGACTGAAAAGCGGCCTCAATCACCGGATGTGACAGCACCGGCAACGCGGTACCTTCCCAGAACCCAAGCATGAGTTCGCCGTTATGCCATGCCAGCACGCTGCTGCGCTCACTGGTTTGGGCGATCTGCAGTTGCCATCCTTGCCCGGTGCAGTGTGCCATCACCCATTCCAGCAGGGGGTTATCCCCAGCCACGGTCAACCGTGTGGCTTTACGCCACCAGTAGACGTAAGACGGCAGCTCCGGCAGATCACGGGCATAAAACTCCCCCTGCCACTGTGGTCGCCAGGGCATGATCCTGACAGCGGTTTGTTTACTCTCTGGCTGACCCGAGACCGGATCGCAACGCCCTTCCACCAGCACGTTAACCTTTCCCTGACGGGCAAACTGGTTATTCCAGTGCATCGGTGCAAACACCTCACCTTCCCGAATCCCGTCTTTTACCAGCACCCTGGCAACCATCACCCCACGCGGTGAACTGATGCGTACCAACTGCCCGTCACACAGTGAAAATCGAATGGCATCTGCGGCGCAAACCTCAACAAAGGGCTCGGCAATATGCTGCATCAGTCTGGGTACGTACCCCGTTCT
The DNA here is from genome assembly GCF_012241585.1 of Pantoea sp. LS15. Lineage (NCBI taxonomy): Bacteria > Pseudomonadati > Pseudomonadota > Gammaproteobacteria > Enterobacterales > Erwiniaceae > Pantoea > Pantoea sp. LS15. The sequence continues at coordinate 164,357 of NZ_JAAVXA010000001.1, read as the reverse complement.
GGTCATGGTGTGCCACTGATCGCGGATACGTCCGGTGTTGAGAATCAACGGGTAAAGAGGGCTTACCGTCGCACCATGCGACAAGGGATCGACGGGTACAACATTTCGTTGCGAAAAACGCCCCGCAGACCACTGATAAGGCTCCATTCGATCCCACTCGTCTCGGCTTAGCGCCGCAAGTTCGTGCAAATTAAACGCCCGCGCGCCGTTATTCTCAAAGGCAGAGAGCGCAGCATGTTCGCAAAAGATCGCCTGAGGATGTTCCCAGGAAAACGCTGACCCGTAACCTAACCGTTTCGCGACCTGAGAAATTATCCACCAGTCCGGCTTTGCCTCACCCGGCGCAGGAAGAAACGCGCGCTGGCGCGAGATACGCCGCTCGGAATTAGTCACCGTACCGTCTTTCTCTCCCCATCCCAGCGCAGGGAAACGAATATGGGCAAACCGACTGGTATCCGTTTCCTGCATCACTTCAGACACCATTACCAGTGGGCAGTTTGCCAGCGCCTGACACACCGCATGGCTGTCCGGCAGAGAGACGGCAGGATTCGTGCCCATGATCCAGACCGCCTTCACCTCTCCCCGGGCGATGGCGTCAAATAACTCTACTGCCATCAGGCCCGGCGTCTGCGCCAGCCTTTCCGTTCCCCAGAAACGCGACACACGTGAAAGATCGTCCGGCTCGAAATTCATGTGTGCCGCCAGTTGATTTGCCAGCCCACCGACTTCCCGCCCGCCCATCGCATTGGGCTGCCCGGTCAACGAAAACGGACCGCAGCCCGGACGGGCAAACTTCCCACTGGCGAGATGGACATTAATGATGGCATTACATTTGTCGCTGCCGCTGGAGGACTGGTTGATCCCCATGGTGTAAAGCGTGATAGCCCGGGGAGCAGTTACAAACCAGTCGTAAAAGCGCCCTATATCCTCTGTCGAGAGACCGCAGAACTCCGCCACACGGGTAATTGGCCATGCGTCAGTTCCCTGAATAACATTGAGTAAACCGACAAACAACCCGGCATCACTGCCGGGTGCGAGTGCCAGGTGTAAATCCGCAATATCGCAGGTGGCTGTTTTGCGCGGATCAATCACCACCACTTTCATCTCAGGATTGTTGCGCCGCGCCTGCACCAACCGTTGATACAGCACCGGATGCGTCCATGCGGCGTTCGACCCGACCAATACCACCAGATCGCTGTTTTCCACATCCTCGTAGCTGCACGGAACCACATCCTCACCAAACGCGCGTTTGTAGCCCGTCACCGCCGACGACATGCAGAGTCGGGAGTTGGTATCAATATTGGCCGCGCCGATAAACCCTTTCATCAGCTTGTTGGCGACATAATAGTCCTCGGTAAGCAATTGACCCGACGCGTAAAACGCCACCGCCTGCGGCCCCCAGGTGTCGATGATCGCCCGCAACCGCTCGCCTGCCGTGCTTAACGCTTGCGACCAGAGCACCACCTGGCCGTCAACCTCCGGGTGAAGCAGCCGCCCCTGCAGCCCTGTGGTTTCACCTAATGCCGAACCTTTCACGCACAGGCGGCCAAAATTGGCGGGATGGTGGTCATCCCCACGCACGGTGACCTTTCCGCCTTCGACCCTGGCGATTACGCCACAGCCTACCCCGCAGTACGGACACGTTGTTCGCGTTTCATTCATGAGGCCTCCGCACGTAAAAGCAGCGCATCATTCCCGACCCATACCTTGCCGTTTTCAATTTTCACCGGCCAGGCACGAACCGCTGGCTCGCCGTTATCAACCTGGCATCCATCACGCAGACGAATGCGGTGTTTATAGAGTGGAGAGACGACAACAGGCTCACCCGCCGCATCCCCCAGAATGCCTCGTGAAAGCACATTTGCACTGCTGCCTGGCTCCAGATCGTCGAGGGCGTAAACAGACTGACCAAAGCGGAACAGCGCGATCGCTTTGCGTCCCAGACGCGCACCAATACCTGCCTGCTCAGGGATATCGTCGATACCACAAATTTCCTGCCAGCGTTTGCTTTGATCCTCTGCGGCGTCGTTCACTGCGGTGCGGAACAGCGCCAGACGGTTTGGATCGTTAAGCGTGGTTTGCCATTCGCACTGGTAGGTTTCCACAACACGGGCCATCTCCTGCTCCAGCTCGTGGGCAATGCCCAGGCTGTCATTGAGGATCACCTCACGCAGATAGTCGAGACCGCCCTCCAGGTTGTCCATCCAGGTGCTGGTACGCTGCAAACGGTCCGCCGTACGGATGTAAAACATCAGGAAACGGTCAACCGTGCGAATCAGCGTTTCATCGTCCAGATCGCTGGCAAAGAGATCTGCATGGCGCGGTTTCATGCCGCCGTTACCGCACAGATAGAGGTTCCAGCCTTTGTCGGTTGCAATCACCCCAACATCTTTGCTCTGCGCCTCTGCGCACTCACGGGTACAGCCAGACACCGCCATTTTGATTTTGTGCGGCGCGCGCAGACCTTTGTAACGGTGTTCCAGTTTCACCGCGAGCCTGGTGGAATCCTGCACGCCGTAACGACACCAGGTTGACCCGACGCAGGATTTCACCGTGCGCAGTGATTTGCCGTAGGCATGCCCGGTTTCAAATCCGGCATTCACCAGCGCCTGCCAGATCTCCGGCAACTGCTCGAGCGTAGCGCCAAACAGGTCAATACGTTGCCCGCCAGTAATTTTGCTGTACAACTGATAACGTTTGGCAATCTGGCCGATGGCGATCAGCCCGTCAGCGGTCACTTCTCCTGCCGGCATCCGCGGTACGATGGAGTAAGTTCCATCTTTTTGAATGTTGGCAAAATAACGGTCATTGGTATCCTGCAGTGGCAGATGCGCCGGTTTCAGCAGATATTCGTTCCAGCAGGACGCCAGCACAGAGCCCACCAGCGGCTTACAGATTTCACACCCGTGACCTTGTCCGTAACGGCTAATCAGCTGATCGAACGTGTGAATGTGGTTAACACGTACCAGGTGATAAATCTCCTGGCGCGAGTATGGGAAGTGTTCGCAGATATCCTTTTTCACCTCCACGCCTTGCTCAGCAAGCTGGTACTCCATCACCTGTTTGACCAGCGCACTGCAGCCGCCGCAGCCGGTCGCCGCTTTCGTGCACTGCTTGATGGCCCCGATGTCCGTCGCACCGGCGCTCACAGCCCGGCAGATATCACCTTTGCTGACGTTATGACAGGAGCAAATCTGCGCACTTTCCGGCAGCGCCGCCACGCCGAGCGCTTTCGGCGCACTGCCCGCCACGGCGGGTAAAATCAACGTCTCTGGCTCTTTCGGCAGAACTATCCCGTTGAGCATCATCTGCACCAGCGTGGCGTATTCGCTGGCATCGCCCACCAGCACGCCACCTAACAGCGTTTTGCTGTCATGGCTGACCACGATTTTTTTGTAGACCTGCTGCGGACCGTGCGTCCACTGATAGCTCAGCGCACCCGGCGTCCGGCCATGCGCATCGCCAAACGAAGCCACATCCACGCCAAGCAGTTTCAGTTTGGTGCTCATATCAGCCCCGGTAAATGATTTTTCCTCCCCGGCCAGCGTCGCCGCCGCAATGCGCGCCATCTGGTAGCCTGGTGCCACCAGACCGAAAATTTTCCCTTCCCACAGGGCACATTCCCCAATCGCAAACACGTCTTTATCGGAGGTCTGACAGTGGGTATCAATGCAAATCCCGCCGCGTTCGCCAATGGTTAGCCCACTGCTGCGAGCCAGCGCATCCTGCGGGCGGATCCCGGCAGAAAAGACCACCATATCGGTTTCCAGCTGTTCACCATCGGCGAAGCGCAATACCATCCCGGTATCTGTCGGCGCAATTTCGGTGGTTGCTTTACTGGTATGGACACCTACGCCGAGCGCTTCAATTTTTTTACGCAGCATTGCCGCACCGTCGTTGTCGAGCTGTACCGCCATCAGATTCGGCGCAAACTCCACCACGTGGGTTTCCAGCCCGAGCTGTTTAAGGGCATTCGCCGCCTCCAGCCCCAGCAGGCCGCCACCAATCACCACACCGCGGCGCGAACCCGCCGCATGGGCCGCAATGTTGTCCAGGTCATCAAGGGTACGGTAAACAAAGCAACCCGGCAGCGTGTTGCCCGGCACCGGCGGGACAAACGGATACGAACCCGTTGCCAGAACCAGTTTGTCCCAGTGGGTTTCGTGTCCGCTGGCGGTACGAACCACATGCGCGTCCCGGTCGATATCGACAATTTGCCGGGACAGACGCAGCTCAATACCGTGTTCAGCAAAAAAATCTCCTGCCACCAGTGAGAGCGACTCTGCGCTACGCCCGCCAAAATACTCGGACAGATGCACCCGGTCGTAGGCGGCATAGCGCTCTTCCCCAAAGACGATAATCTGGTATTGCTGGTGTAAATTGCGGTTAACACATTCTTCAAGAAAATGGTGGCCGACCATACCGTGTCCAACCACCACCAGAGTAGGTTTTGTCATAACATTCCGTCCTGCAACCTGTGGCTGCGTAGTGAATCGATCGAACAGCCAGTCCGCGTGAGCAGGAGCCGCCGTTGCCAGTAAATCGGTAAACATTGCCGCGCTGCGGCAGTCGCCCATCAGCAACACGCCAGCCAGCGCCCCCTGATGGATCAGTAAACGTCGATAGTGACGGGACAGCGGGTCCCATGCGCTCCAGACGACATCGCCCTCCTGCTCCGCCGCACGACCAAGGCTGAACAGCTCCACGCCGGTCACCTTGAGGCGCACGCCGTTGTCGGTCCGGGCAAATGGCGCGGTGACGTCGCCGGTCAGTCGGGCGGCAAGCATATCCGCCTGCGCCAGACAGGGGGCGACCAGGCCAAACGTCTGACCGTCAATTTCACAGCACTCGCCAATGGCGTAGACGTTCCGCTCGGAGGTTTGCATCTGGTGATCCACCACGATGCCGCGCTTGCAGCGAATGCCGCTGGCCTCCGCCAGCGCGATGTTGGGCTGTACGCCGGTTGCCAGTACCACGCGCGTGGCGGCGATGCTGCGCCCGTTGAGCAACGTCACGCTATTTCCGCTTATCTCCGCGATGCCGGAGGTAAGCTCACAACGCACACCCCGCGCCGCCAGTGCCTCTTCCAGCAGTATTCCCGCCTGCCGATCCAACTGCTGCTCCATCAGCCACGGACCGCGATGAACAAGAGTGACATTGTCACCTTTACGTGCCAGCGCTGCCGCCGTCTCAACCCCGAGTACGCCGCCCCCCAGTACCACCGCCGGGCCAGCGATCGCCTGAATAGCCCGGGTATCTGCCAGGGTACGGAACGTGAACACATGCGGTGCATCGCCGCCGGGGATTGGCGGAACAAAGGGTGTTGATCCGGTGGCAAACACCAGCGCATCCCAACCCAGCGTGCGGGCGGCGGTTTGCACTTCCCGCGTGTCGACGTTCACGGCGATCGCCTTTTCGCTCCGCAGCACCGTCACGCCGCGCTGCTGGTACCATTCGTCATCCTGAAGACAGATACCCGCAGCCGTTTTTTCGCCACCCAGCACCGGCGAAAGCTGGATGCGGTTATAGGCATGCTCTGGTTCATCGCCAAACACGGTGATAGCGAAACGACCTGGCGCACGCTCAGTCAGCGATGCAATCAGCCGTGTTGCTGCCATCCCATTGCCGATAATGATCAGTCGCATCGTCTCCGCTCCTTCACGCCGCTTTGGGCTGCTTTTCATAGAGGAAATGCAGGATCTGCTGACGCATATGGTGATAGCGACTGTCGTCAGCCAGGTGAACCCGATTGCGCGGACGCGGCAGATCAACGTGCAAGATTTCACCGACGGTGGCCGCCGGGCCGTTAGTCATCATCAATACCCGATCTGAAAGCAGCACGGCTTCGTCCACGTCATGCGTGATGAGCACAATGGTGGTGTTGAGTGCCTGCTGGATCTGCATCACTGAATCCTGCAGATGGGCCCGGGTGAGCGCATCCAGCGCGCCGAACGGTTCATCCATCAGCAAGACTTTGGGTTTCATCGCCAGCGCCCGGGCGATACCCACGCGCTGTTTCATACCGCCGGAAATTTCCCCCGGTCGTTTATGCAGGGCGTGCCCCATCTGCACGCGATCAAGGTTGTGCTCAATCCACTCTTTGCGCTCGGCCTTGCTCATGGTGCGACGAAACACTTGATCCACTGCCAGGGCGACGTTGTCGAAACAGGTCAACCACGGCAGCAGGGAATGGTTCTGGAAGACAACCGCACGCTCCGGCCCTGGCCCGGCAATCTCCCGGTTATCACAGATCAACCCGCCTTCGGTGGGCAGCGTGATCCCGGCGATAAGATTCAGCAGCGTCGATTTACCGCAACCGGAGTGGCCAATCAGGCTCACGGTTTCGCCTTCGTGAATATCAAAAGAGACGTTTTGCAGCGCCAGAAACTCTCCGCTGGCCGTGGAAAAACGCTGACTAACAGCCTGGACCTGAATTAAAGGTTTCATCTTCGCTCCTTATTTTTCCTGCCAGCTAAAGCGACGGGCGATCAGCATCAACCCCTGCTCCAGCAGCAACCCGACCACGCCAATGATGACAATGGCGATGAGAATGTTTTCAACGTTGAGGTTGTTCCACTCGTTCCAGATCCAGAAACCAATCCCTAAACCTCCGGTCAGCATCTCGGCGGCGACAATCACCAGCCAGGCAATGCCGATAGAAAGGCGTACCCCGGTCAGCACAGCGGGCAGCACGGCCGGGAAGAGAATGCGGCGCATGATGGTCCACTCGGAAAGTTGCAGCACACGGGCGACGTTGAGGTAGTCCTGCGGAATACGACGCACCCCTTCAGCGGTGTTAATCACCATCGGCCAGATGGAACAGATAAAAATGGTCCAGCTCGATGCAGGCTCGGCTTTCTGGAACAACAGCAGACCGATTGGTAGCCACGCCAGCGGGCTGACCGGGCGCAGCAGCGCAATCAGCGGCGTAAACATGCGCGAGAAAAAGGTGAAACGACCGATCAGGAAGCCCAGCGGAATACCCACCAGCGCCGCGAGGCCAAAGCCCACTGCCACACGCTGCAAAGACGCGAGTACGTTCCAGCCGATGCCCATATCGTTAGGCCCGTCACGGTAAAACGGATCGGCAAACAGCGTGATTGCTGAATCCAGCGTGCTGAGCGGTGTCGGAAACCCCTTGCTGTTAATCGCAGCCAGTTGCCAGAGCACCACCAGTAGCCCCAGCCCGAGTAGTGCCGGGATGAGGCGCTGTAAAAGGCCGTTGATCCGCCGGGAAAATGACGGTGGACGGCGGCGAACCTGCACCGGAGGCAGGGTAATCACTTCCCCGCTCTCCGGTATCGCTTGTGATTTCGTCTTGTGCAGATGCTGCATAATCAAGCTCCTTTACGGTGAATAGCGAAGCGGTTGGCGTAACCTTCCGGCTCGGTACCGTTCCAGACGGTGCCGTCCATCAGAGTGCTGCTGCGAACAGGTGATGATGGTGCAGAGATCCCGCCCACGGCCGTGGCGGCGTCCTGCCAGACCGAGGTCTGATTAATGCGTGCGGCAATGGCCGCGTAGTCCGGTGCGGTTTTGAGTAATCCCCAACGGCGGAACTGGGTTAAGAACCACATACCGTCTGACAGGTACGGATAGCTGACCGCCCCGTCATTGAAGAAGCGGAGTGGGTTGGCATCCTGCCAACGCTTGCCAATGCCGTTGTCGTATTCGCCGAGCATTCTCCCGGTGAGGTACTGCTCTTTGGTGTTAAGCCAGGCCCGACGCGAGAGGATCTGCGCGGTTTCACGTTTGTTTTCCGGTGAGGCGTCTATCCAGCGAGAAGCCTCCAGTACAGCACTCACCAGCGCACGGGCGGTATTGGGGTTTTTCTCAACCCAGTCCCGGCGCGTGCCGAGTATTTTTTCGGGGTGATCGGCCCAGATCGACTGCGACGTTGCGGCGGTAAAACCGATGCGGTCGTTGATGGCCCGCGCATTCCACGGCTCACCGACGCAAAAGCCGACCATGTTGCCAATGCGCATATTCATCACCATTTGCGGTGGCGGTACGACCACGGTACGGACATCGTCGAACGGATGAATGCCTGCACTGGCCAGCCAATAGTAGAGCCACATGGCGTGGGTCCCGGTCGGGAAAGTGTGCGCGAAGGTGTACGTCCCCGGCGCCTGCTTCCCGATGTGTTTTTTCAATCCGTCGAGGTCACGCACGCCCTTGTCGGCCAGATCGCTGGAAAGCGTAATGGCCTGTCCGTTCTGATTAAGCGTCATCAGGTTCGCCATTTGCTGTGGCTTTCCGGCGATCCCCAACTCCAGCCCGTACAGCAAGCCATACAGAATGTGTGCAGCATCCAGTTCTCCCGCGACCAGTTTGTCGCGCACCGCCGCCCAGCTCGCTTCCTTGGTGGGGACAATGGTGATGCCGTATTTTTTATCAAAGCCTTTCAGGGCCGCGATAACCACCGGAGCACAGTCAGTCAGCGGGATAAACCCAATGCGCACTGTTTCCTGTTCCGGTTTATCCGAACCCGCCGCCCATGCGCCTTGCATGACACCCGGTAACAGCATCGCCCCACTCGCCAGCATGCTGGCCTGCAAAAACCGCCGTCTCGACAAATCCGCCATGACCACTCCTGAAAAAAAGCCAAAAAAAAAAGCGCCCGACAGTGCCGAAGCACCGTTGGACGCCTTTATCCCGAAGACTGATGCACCGCCGTTGGCGCATCGTCAAAAATGGTTAATCAGATAATGCAAAGTGAATGCCAGGTTTTAATGCGTGATTTTCGCGGTGATGAGCGGGATCTCCTCATGTTCACGCACCTCAATCAGGCATTAAATGCCCACTGATTGTGCAACTACTCCTTTGGTGTTACCTGCCACAAACTCTTCACCGTGAGCAGCGCGCGGGCGATATCCACCATGCGTTGGTTCTTGTCCATCGCCATTTTGCGCAGCGCCGTCCATGCCTGCTCTTCACTCATATTCTGGTGGCTCATCAGTACGCTTTTCGCTTTATCTATAGTTTTACGTTCTTCAAGCGTATCGCGCAGCGACGCGAGCTGACGGGAGAGTTGTTCTATCTCGCGAGCCTGCTGGCGAACCAAAGTCAGCAGCGGTTTATCCGGGTAAAGTGTCAGCAGATCGTCCTGCTCATCAGCAGGCAATGCGTAGTCATCGTCATGATGGATACGTTCGTCCACTGCGACTACCAGGTCAGCGATGATTATCTCCTCCAGCGCGCGAAGATGTTCAAGGCGCGCAGTTTGCAGGGCAAACCAGGTCAGTGCAGTATGGCCATCATCTGCAGCAGGCTGGCGGGTACAGGCCACGCGCCTCAATTGCTCTGTTTCGCGATCGGGCTGGCAGTTCAGGGAAAAGGTTGTCTGTACGTCTGCGTGGCTGTGTGAGAGAAAAATGTCAAAACAGGCCTGTTGTCCGTCGATACGGTCAACCAGCCTCTGGCGGGTCACATCATCGAAAAAACCCTGTGTAAAGCCAATAGCCCCCAGGGCTCGCTCTTGTCCCGCCAGCTCTTTGCCCTGCATCAGGCTATAAAGAGCAACAAAACGGCCTGCGATTTGCGGATCGTCAATGCTGTCATTAAGTTGCGGCACGATACTGAGCAGATGGCGAAGCATGCGGCAGTAATGTTCCATCGCCTGCGGTGCCGTAATGGTTTGCTGGATAACAGCATCACGCAGGACGGAAAGCGTATCCAGACTTCGCAGTGCCCCACCGATACGTTCGCAGACGGCACTTCCCGGGATCGGAGATTGTTTTTCAAGAATGCCATAAAGTGCCGCAAGGTATTCATCCACCAGCGCCCGGCTGGCTTTGCATTCTGGCGCGTAGAGCTTACCCTGTGAGCAGAGCCAGACATTGGATGCCCCGCGCTCGCACTGGAGCATGTGCACCAGGTGGCTAATACCATGCACCAGCACCCCCAACTGTGCCAGCTTGCTGAGCTGCTCCCGGCGCATCGCTCGTGCGCGCTGGAGCCATTCGGTTGCACCTGGCGAACTGCCAGCCATTAATGTCATGCTTACTCTCCCGGACAACAAACCTCGGGAATCTAAGCAATATTCGTGCCTTTATAAGAACAGGAGTCAACATGCAGAAGATAGTCATCATCGCTAACGGTGCGGCTTACGGCAGCGAATCCCTTTTTAACAGCCTGCGTCTGGCTATTGCACTCCGCGATAAAGAGAGCGAACTGGAGTTACGGCTCTTTTTAATGTCGGACGCGGTCACTGCCGGGCTAAAGGGGCAGAAACCCGCAGAAGGCTACAACATCCAGCAAATGCTGGAGATCCTCACCGCGCAAAATGTTCCGGTCAAACTGTGCAAGACCTGCACCGACGGGCGTGGCATTACCGGGCTGGCGCTAATTGATGGTGTAGAAATTGGTACGCTGGTTGAACTGGCCGAATGGACTCTACGCGCTGATAAAGTATTAACTTTTTGATAATAAATCCGTAAAAATATTATTTTCTTATGGACGCGGTTTCAGCATCAAGTTTACCTGCGAGATTGCCGATAGGCATGGAAACAACACAGCAGGTATTCCACTTATGTTCAGATCCATTCGTGCACGCATCATCGTCGCGACGGCAGGCTGTCTGGTCGTCGCCCTTCTCCTTAATACCGTTATTAACTTCCAGGTCACACGTCAGGATAACCAGCAGTCACAACGCGATATCCTGACCAGTACCAGCGCCAGCCATAACATGGCGATTGCCGACTGGGTAAAAAGCAAAATGACGGTGATTGCTTCCGCTCAAACCGTGGCGCTGAGTGAGGATCCGGTTCCGGTTTTCAAACAACTGGCGCAGGCGGGGGGATTCACTAACGTCTATGTTGGCTATGCCAGCAAAACAGCTAAATTCTCTGAACCTGCGGGCGTCCCCGCGGATTATGACCCGACTATTCGCCCCTGGTATCAGCAGGTGGTAAGCCAGGACGCCCCGGTCGTCACCGCACCTTACGTTGATGCCGGTACCGGGAAACTGGTGGTGACGTTTGCCGTGCCGGTAAAAGAAAATGGCACCCTGAAAGCCGTCGTGGCAGGCGATGTCGCCATGGATAGCGTGGTCGCTAACGTGCGCGGGATCCATCCGACTCCGGCAAGTAGTGGATTACTCCTGACCAGTGATGGCACCGTGATTGCCGCCAATGATCCGGCTCTGACGCTTAAACCGTTTGCCGAGACGATCAAGGGCATCGACTTTGCGGCGCTTAAAAGCGGTAATCCGGTTGACGGTACGTTCGATGACAAAGAAAAAACCTTTGTTGCGACGGCCGTGCCAGGCACTAACTGGATGTTAGTCGTCGCCCTCGACAATGGTGATGCGACATCCGGCATGCGTTCCCTGCTTAAAGCGTCGGCTATCTCGCTGGTGATCCTGGCTCTGCTGAGTGCCGCTATTGTTCACTTCCTGATTGCCCGTCTGCTGAAGCGACTGTCCGACATCCGCGACGCGATGCACAACATTGCCAACGGGACCAACGATCTGTCGCAGCGCCTGCCAGATAATGGTGAAGACGAAGTCGCGCAGATTGCCCAGGCGTTTAACGCCTTCAGCGATAAACTCTCAGTGGTCATGGTACAGCTCCGTGATGCCAGCGCATCGGTGAAAAATGCCGCGCAGGAAATTGCGGCAGGTAACCAGGATCTTTCCGGACGCACCGAGCAGGCGGCGTCCAGCCTGCGCGAGACCGCCAGTGCCGTGGAGCAGATCACCGCATCCGTGACCCAATCGAATGAGTCTGCCGCAGAAGCGAACGACCAGGCGAGCAAAGCCTCAGCGGCAGCGGCACGTGGTGGAGAGGTGGTATCTCAGGCAATCAGTACCATGCAGTCCATCGAAGTGGCTTCCGCAAAAATTGGCGATATCACCAGCGTGATTGACGGCATTGCCTTCCAGACCAATATTCTGGCGTTGAACGCTTCGGTGGAAGCAGCACGAGCCGGGGAACAAGGCCGTGGGTTTGCCGTGGTGGCAGGCGAAGTACGTAACCTGGCCAGTCGTAGCGCCCAGGCGGCGAAAGAGATCAAATCGCTTATCGACTCCACCACTGACAGCGTGGCAACGGGCTCCCGTTACGTGCATCTGGCAGGGGAAAGCATGAATGAGATCCGTTCCAGCATCAGCAGCGTCTCGGGCATCATGCGTGAAATCTCCATCGCCACCAGCGAGCAGATGAAAGGTATCCATGAGATCAACCATGCGGTGACCCATCTCGACAGGATGGTGCAGCAGAACGCCGAGCTGGTCGTGCAATCCGCCGCTGCTGCGGGTGCCCTGCAGAGCCAGGCGGGTGACCTTGCTGAAACCGCCGGACATTTCCGCATTTAATTTTCTTCCGGCGCGCGTTTAGCGGGTAAAACGCGCGCCAGCTGAAATTTTTAGGGATTTTGTCATTTTTGTTTAATCGTTATGCCATTTTTTGATCAAAATCAGCATCCCGACCCCTCCCCTTTGGTGTTATGCAATGAGTGAATTGTGAACAACATCACGCTCGGATATGGCTGCAGGGAGAGCGTTGTTTAAGACTACGGGGTAAAAAATGGCACTGGTAAAAACAAGTTTGAAACTGTTTGGCGGGGATACGGTAGTGGTTCGTTGCTCAGAGCGCTGCCGTATTCATCTGATGAGTTCGAAAGCACAAAAACAATCGCAGGCAGATATTCTGACCGTGCAGGATGATAAAGCCTGGCTTACGGTACCTTATACTGGCACATGGGATGTTCTGATTGACAGCCACAGTCAGTCACTGGAGCATTCTGTCAGCTACGTAGCAGCATAACATTAAACGCCCGGCGAGCCGGGCGTATTATCAGGCAAAACCCGGTCGCAGCGAGCTGTTGAGCGGGTTCCCTTCCAGTAGCGCCTTCACCTTCACCACCAGTTCGTTCAGACAGTCGTCCTTCATACCGAGGCGGGTCAGCTCGTCATCGAGAGAGAAAAGATACTGCGCGTTAGTACCCAGCGGGCCACTGGCGGCAGCAATCAGCGGGGCAATAACCTGCGTACGGGTGTCCGCTTCATACAGCGGATGGCGAGGATCCATAATAAAGACCAGCGCATTGACGGTGCGTCCGTCATCGAGTTCCAGTTTGCACCAGCTTGGCATATAGCAGCCAGTGATCATCTCGCGCTTCCAGAGCAGCGTGAGCTCCTCTTCCAGCGTGGCATCCGGGAGGCGATATGCCACACCCGTGGTGCGTCCGCCCTCTTTCAGTGCAAGCATGCGCCCAGGTTGACACGCACTGCCACGCCCGGCCGTCAGACGCAGGCAAAATGCGCGGTGCCAGCCCGGCAGCGTTCCCGTTGCCGATTCGACAAATTCCAGAGCCGGGTTCCACATCAGAGAGCCGTAGCCAAAAATCCATACCGGGCCATCATCCGGGCGGCAGGCAAGCGTGGCAGCGAGTGATGCCGCACGTTGTTCAGCCGACCAGAGAAGCGATTCCTCAATAGCACCAAATGCCGTCTTACAATCTGCCTTCATTAAGAAATCACGCGTTAACACTTTACACCTCCGCCACTGCATGCTTCCTTGCGACATCTGTAATTCGCCTTCCCGGCATTATTTGCTGGTCATTTTGCCAGCAGTCAAATAACGATAAGCAATTAGCGGACCAGTTGCAATACAACGGAAGTTCAACCGCCTGAAAAGTCAAAATGAAGGCAGCGAATAATTTCACGGCTATTTCTTTTTATGCCATTTATCGTCGTCTCCTTTCTCATATTCATGTTTTACTGCGGCCCAGGCGACTTTGTGCGCCGTCTCTTCACGGCTCGCATCATCCCGGCGATCTTCTTTATCTTTGTATTGTTCCCAGGCGCTATTAAACGCTTCTTTGTAGATATCCTGCGCATGCGCGGGCAGCACGTTTTGTACGTTATCAGGTAATTCGCGTTTCGTTTTATAGGGCATCGCTAACCTCTCTTTTGGTTAAAGAGATAAGTGTGGACGATGATATGTCATGGTGCCAGCCGGTAAAAATTCCTGAAGAAATTACATTCATAATGCAATGATATTTATAATATATTTAATGAAGACTGCATATTATATGCAGTAAAGTGAAAAGTTAGCGAAAAGGGTAAAAATAAGTAAAAAATAAAGGGTATTTAACAGATATCTGTTAATTTAATGGCCTCAAAAATCTATCTATAATTACAAGCACCTGCATTGATGGAGAAGCACATGACAGCAACACACGAGGCGGTAAAAACCCGCCACAAGGAGACGTCACTCATTTTCCCGGTTCTGGCACTGGCTGTGCTGCTCTTCTGGGGAAGTAGCCAGTCACTGCCAGTGGTGGTCGGTATCAATATTCTTGCTCTGGTTGGTATTTTAACCAGCGCCTTTAGCGTCGTTCGCCATGCGGACGTATTGGCCCATCGTCTGGGTGAGCCGTACGGTTCGTTAATTCTTAGTCTTTCTGTTGTTATTCTCGAAGTTAGCCTGATCTCTGCGCTGATGGCGACCGGTGATGCCGCACCGACGCTGATGCGCGATACGCTCTACTCAATCATTATGATTGTGACGGGCGGCCTGGTGGGCTTCTCGCTGTTACTGGGTGGCCGTAAATTCGCGACCCAGTATATGAACCTGTTCGGCATTAAACAGTATCTGATTGCCCTCTTCCCGCTGGCGATTATCGTGCTGGTGTTCCCGATGGCGCTGCCGGGCGCGAACTTCTCCACCGGTCAGGCATTGTTGGTTGCGCTGATTTCTGCGGCCATGTACGGCGTATTCCTGCTGATTCAGACCAAAACGCACCAGAGTCTGTTTGTGTATGAGCATGAAGACGACAGCGACGATGACGACCCGCATCACGGTAAACCGTCGGCCCACAGCAGCGCGTGGCACACGGTTTGGCTGATCGTGCATCTGATTGCGGTTATCGCGGTCACCAAGATGAACGCCAATCCGCTGGAGACACTGTTAACCGAGTTGAACGCACCGGTGGCATTTACCGGCTTCCTGGTAGCGCTGTTGATTCTGTCCCCTGAAGGGCTGGGCGCGTTGAAAGCGGTACTGAATAATCAGGTACAGCGTGCGATGAACCTGTTCTTCGGCTCCGTGCTGGCCACCATTTCACTTACCGTTCCGGTGGTGACGTTGATTGCGTTTATGACGGGTAACGAGCTGCAGTTTGCGCTGGGTGCGCCAGAGATGATCGTGATGGTGGCATCACTGTTATTGTGTCAGATTTCGTTCTCGACCGGACGCACCAATGTGTTAAACGGTGCGGCGCATATGGCACTGTTTGTCGCCTATTTGATGACGATTTTTGCGTAGTCTTTTTACCATGCCCCATAAAAAACCCGCCGAAGCGGGTTTTTTTATTAGTTGCTGGTATCCAGCTCTTCGAAGCTCTTCACCAGATCGTCAATCGCTTTGATCTGTTTCAGGAACGGCTCCAGTTTATCCAGCGGCAGCGCGGATGGACCATCGCATTTTGCGTTAGCCGGATCCGGGTGCGCTTCGATAAACAGACCTGCCAGGCCGGTTGCCATACCGGCGCGCGCCAGCTCGGTAACCTGGGCACGGCGGCCGCCAGACGCTGCACCAAACGGATCACGGCACTGCAGTGCGTGCGTCACGTCGAAGATCACCGGAGACTGATTAGAGACGTTCTTCATCACGCTGAAGCCCAGCATATCCACAACGAGGTTGTCGTAACCGAAGTTTGAACCACGGTCGCACAGAATAACTTTGTCGTTGCCACCTTCAATAAACTTATCGACGATGTTACCCATCTGACCCGGGCTGACGAACTGTGGTTTTTTCACGTTGATAACCGCACCGGTTTTCGCCATCGCGGCAACCAGGTCGGTCTGGCGAGCCAGGAATGCCGGCAACTGGATAACATCTACCACGTCTGCCACAGGCTGCGCCTGAGAGGCTTCATGCACGTCGGTGATCACTTTCACGCCAAAGGTCTGTTTCAGCTCCTGGAAAATTTTCATTCCCTCTTCCAGGCCCGGGCCACGGTAAGAGTTGATGGAGGAGCGGTTGGCTTTATCAAAAGAGGCTTTAAACACGTACGGGATACCCAGTTTCTGGGTCACAGTCACGTAGTGTTCGCAGATACGCATAGCGAGATCGCGGGATTCCAGCACGTTCATACCGCCAAACAGCACGAACGGCAGGTCGTTTGCCACGTTGATATCACCAATGCTAACCACTTTTTGTTTCATAGGATCGCCTTATTCAGGTGTGAATCGGAATTAAGATTAATGCAGTGTAATTTGTTTGTGCGAGATCGCATTGATCTGCGCGCGAATCATTTCGCTAATCGGATCTTCCGGACATTGTTCCACGAAATAACTCAAATCATTCAGTGCGACGTGTTCGCAATCGAGCTGAGCATATATAAGCCCGCGGTCGCGAATTTCATACGGATCTTCCGGATTAAACTGCAGCAGCACTTCACTGGCACGCAAAGCCAGTTCCATCTGTCGCTCTTCCATCAGCGCTGATTTCAGCGTATCCAGCAGCTTGCGGATCACTTCTGAGTTATCCGCCTCGTCGAGATCTTCGTTAAAGAGCTCGGCCACCGGGCTGATATTGCCTTTCAGCCAGACGTCCAGCGTATGTTCATCCAGCGTGTCGCCATTAAATGGATTAATGAGCCACATCTCACCATCCAGCCACTCGGCACGCAGTATCATCTGCGTCGGGAAAATGACCGGCACCAGTGGAATATCCAGACGGTGTGCGACCCACAGCAAAATAGAGCCCAGCGCAACGGCGCTGCCCTGACGATTCTTTAAGACCTGGTCCAGCCATAATGCGTCAGACAGGCGATACACGCCACGCGTGTCGCAGAAACCCCACTCGCCGTAGAAAAGCTCGATCAACTTTTCTAATTGCCAGTCTTGCGGGCGTGCCTGATTGATCTCTTCACGCGCCAGGCTGACCAGATTCTCCAGCTCATCGTAGACATACTGCGACGTAAAATCGTCACGGATCATCTCCGAAATCAGGATCATGCCATCGCAAAGCGGCACTTTATTAAATTCGAAATCGGCTAAGGACTTCATGACTTACCCCAGTAACGGTATTCTTGTGGTGGCGAGTTTAATGATGATGTACAGCACCACCAGACCCAGCAGAAAGGCAATAAATCCCACCTGCTGGCTGCGCGGACGACGACGCCCAAGCGCGATAAAACCCAAAACGATATAGATGATAACGCCAAACAGCTTTTCAGTCAGCCATGCGCCTTTATCAGTAAATGGCAGATAGCCGGTCTTCCACATGAGTCCGGCGCCAGTCAGGAACAGTACCGTATCGATACAGTGCGGTGCGACACGCACCCAGCGGGCATCTATCAGCGGATTGTTGCTGTAACGCCACCAGTAGCGCACGATAAAAAAACCGATGGTCAGCGCAACGGAAATCAGGTGAGCAGAAATAAGCACAGTAAACAGGCTCATCACCACTGCCCCAGCGTCAGACGTTCGTTGCCGCCGTAGTCGCGGCAGGTTTCCACTGCGGTGTAGCCTGCTTGCGTAAACAGCGCCCGCACGGCTTCTCCCTGCGTCCAGCCGTGCTCCACCAGCAGCCAGCCGCCGCGAACTAAATGTTGCCGTGACGTTGTCACAATGTGATCAAGATCGGCCAGTCCCTCGTTAGCCGCGACCAGGGCCGTCAGCGGTTCGAAACGGACATCTCCCTGCGCAAGATGCGGATCATGTTCGTCAATGTAAGGTGGGTTGCTGACAATCATCCCAAACGTGTGATTTTCCAGCGCGCTAAACCAGCTGCTGTGCAATACGGTGACGTTATTCAGGCCGAGCCGGTTCACGTTACGCTGTGCCAGCGCTACCGCGTCTGGCATCACATCCACTGCCGTCACATCACAGTCCGGGCGTTCACTGGCAAGCGCCAGTGCAATAGCGCCCGTGCCAGTGCCAAGATCAAGGATTCGACTGGCGCTAGCCGGTAAACGCGCCAGCGCCTGCTCTACCAGACACTCGGTGTCCGGGCGTGGGATCAGAGTCGCAGCCGAGACGTACAAAGGTAACGACCAGAATTCACGCTCTCCAACCAGATGTGCCACCGGCTCACCAGTCTTGCGACGGGCAAGCAGTATGGCGAGTTGCGCTTCCTGCTCAGAAGCCAGCTGTGTTTCCCCGAAAGCCAGCAGATAAGTGCGCGGTTTCCCCGTCACATGCTCAAGCAAGATTTCGGCGTCGCGTTTAGGACTCTCACTTTCTGCAAGCTCACCGACGGCCTGGCGTAACCAGCTCTGGAAATCCATTATTCCTGCTCGGACAGCGCCGCCAGTTGATCGGCCTGGTATTCCTGCACAATAGGCTCAATCAGCATATCCAGTTTACCTTCCATCACTTCGTCCAGACGGTAAAGCGTCACGTTGATGCGATGGTCGGTCACGCGCCCCTGCGGGAAGTTGTAGGTGCGGTTACGGTCGCTGCGGTCTCCGCTGCCCAGCAGATTACGGCGGGTAGACGCTTCTGCCTGCTGGCGTTTTGCCATTTCTGCCGCGTGGATACGTGCACCGAGCACAGAAAGCGCTTTGGCTTTGTTTTTATGCTGCGAACGTTCGTCCTGACATTCGACAACAATACCGGTTGGCAGGTGGGTAATACGAATAGCGGAATCGGTGGTGTTAACGTGCTGACCACCCGCTCCGGAGGAACGGAAGGTGTCGATACGCAGATCGGCCGGGTTGATGTCCGGCAGTTCCGCTTCCGGCAGTTCCGGCATGACCGCAACGGTACAGGCTGACGTATGAATACGCCCCTGCGATTCGGTGGCAGGTACGCGCTGTACACGATGACCGCCAGATTCAAACTTGAGACGGCCATATACACCGTCGCCGCTGATCTTCGCGATCACTTCTTTAAAGCCACCATGCTCACCTTCGTTGGCGCTCATGATCTCCACACGCCAGCGGCGCGATTCAGCGTAGCGGCTGTACATGCGGAACAGATCCCCGGCAAACAGGGCCGCTTCATCACCGCCAGTACCGGCGCGGACTTCCACAAACGCGTTACGTTCATCGTCCGGATCTTTCGGCAGCAGCAGCACCTGAAGCTGCTGTTCCATCTCTTCTGAACGCGCTTTCGCATCCTGCAACTCTTCCTGCGCCATTTCGCGCATTTCAGGGTCATCAAGCATCATCTGCGCAGTTTCGATATCTTCCTGAACCTGTCGCCAGTCAGTAAAGCATTTAGAAACATCACTTAACTGCGCGTATTCACGGGAGAGCGCGCGAAAACGTTCCTGGTCCGCAATGGTCCCGGCATCACCGAGCAGCGCCTGTACTTCCTCATGGCGCTCGTGCAGAGCTTCCAGTTTAGCGACGATAGAAGGCTTCATAGGCGTAAGTGCACCTTGTCTTAGAAAATGGGTATAGGGCGCTATTCCAGCCCGAGGCTGTTGCGCAGAATAGTCAGGCGTTCATCATCCCCGTCACGGGCAGCCTGCTGAAGAGATTTGGTTGGGGCATGGATCAAGCGATTGGTCAGTTTCCATGCCAGATCCTGCATAATAGCGTGTGCGTCGCCACCCTGTTCCAGGGCCGCTAACGCTTTGGCTGTCAGGTCATCACGCACCTGCTCCGCCTGCCCGCGGTACTCGCGGATGGTCTCGCTGACGCTTTGCGCGCGCAGCCAGGCCATAAACTCACTGGTTTCCTGCTCAACAATGGTTTCCGCCTGCACTGCCGCCGCTTTACGCTGGGCAAGGTTGTGCGAAATTATACTTTGCAGGTCATCCACGCTGTAAAGATAGGCGTTAGCCAGTTTACCGACTTCTGGCTCAACATCGCGCGGGACGGCGATATCCACTAGCAGCATCGGCTGATTACGACGGGATTTCAGCGCACGCTCCACCATCCCTTTACCGATGATCGGCAGTGGGCTGGCGGTAGAGCTGATAATAATGTCCGCCTCTTTCAGGCGTTCATCAATGTCGCTTAACGCCACCACCTCTGCGCCCACTTCGTCCGCCAGCACCTGAGCACGTTCGCGGGTACGGTTGGCGATAATCATCTTTTTCACTTTATGTTCGCGCAGATGGCGCGCGACAAGTTCGATGGTTTCGCCCGCACCCACCAGCATCACGGTAACGGTCGACAGGGATTCAAAGATTTGGCGTGCAAGGGTGCAGGCCGCGAAAGCAACAGAAACCGCACTGGCACCAATGTCGGTTTCGGTTCGCACACGCTTAGCCACAGAGAATGACTTCTGGAACATACGTTCCAGTTCACTGGCCTTCAGATGCCCTTTCTGCGAATCTGCAAACGCTTTTTTCACCTGCCCCAGAATTTGCGGCTCGCCGAGAACCAGCGAATCCAGCCCGCTGGCCACGCGCATCAGATGGCTGACGGCATCATTGTCCTGATGCCAGTAAAGGCTATTGCGCAGTTCGTCTTCGTTGAGATTGTGGTAGTCGCATAACCAGCGGATCAGCGCCTCGTGCAGGTTATCCTGCTCTTCCACACTCAAATAAAGCTCGGTACGGTTGCACGTCGAGAGCACCACGCCACCCTGCACCATAGGTTGTGCAAGCAAGCTGTCCAGCGCCAGGTCAAGCGTGTCTGGCGAAAACGTGACGCGTTCTCGCAGCGAAACCGGGGCTGTTTTGTGGTTAATGCCGAGTGCTAATAAGGTCATGTTGAGCGGGAGTAGTACCAGCGTTAATAAGGTTAGCAGAACGCATCATACAGGATGCGCGAGATCAATAAAAGAGACTGCACCCTTTCGGAGTAATAGGTTACATCGCGCTTTGAGATAATTTGAACGTAGACGGTGGGGCCCTTCAACGCTAGCATTAACAGTTATAACTGCAACGTATCTCAAGGATTTGTCCTCATTATGACCCGACTGATTCGCCTGCTGCCGCTGGCCGCACTGGTTCTGACCGCCTGTACTGTCACCCAACCAAAAGGCCCAGGCAAAAGCCCTGACTCTCCGCAGTGGCGTCAACACCAGCAGGACGTTCGTAATTTGAGCCAGTACCAGACTCGTGGCGCTTTCGCGTATCTCTCTGACGAACAAAAGGTTTATGCACGTTTCTTCTGGCAGCAAACAGGTCAGGACAACTACCGTCTGCTGCTGCTGAACCCGCTGGGCAGCACCGAACTGGAGCTTATCGCGAAACCAGGTGAAGCCCAGATCACCGATAACAAAGGCCAGCACTACACCGCGACCGATGCCGAAGAGATGATTGGTAAGCTGACGGGGATGCCTATCCCGCTCAATAGCCTGCGTCAGTGGATCCTTGGCCTGCCGGGGGATGCCACCGACTACCAGCTTGACGATCAGTACCGTCTGAGCCAGGTGAACTACGCGCAGAACGGCAAAACCTGGAAAGTGGTGTACAACGCCTATGACAGCAACAGTAAACCTTCGCTGCCATCGAATATGGAACTGACTCAGGGCAGCCAACGTATCAAGCTGAAAATGGACAACTGGATCGTTAAATGATGACCCACTGGCCCTCTCCGGCAAAACTGAACCTGTTTTTATACATTACCGGCCAGCGTGCTGATGGCTATCACACCCTGCAGACGCTATTTCAGTTTGTTGATTATGGTGACACGATCTCGATTGAGCTGCGTCAGGACGGACAGGTTTGCCTGCTGACGCCTGTCGAAGGTGTGGCGCATGAGGACAACCTGATTGTTCGCGCGGCGCGTTTGCTGATGAAAGCGGCTGCTGATTCCGGACGACTACCGGCAGGAAGCGGCGCAGATATCCGCATTGAGAAACGTCTGCCAATGGGTGGCGGTCTCGGTGGAGGCTCATCCAATGCCGCCACCGTGCTGGTTGCTCTGAACCATCTCTGGGGTTGTGGGCTGTCAACGGACGAACTGGCAGCCTTAGGATTGACCCTGGGCGCGGATGTACCGGTGTTTATTCGTGGTCATGCAGCATTTGCCGAAGGTGTAGGTGAGATCCTCACTCCGGTCGAGCCGCCAGAAAAATGGTATCTCGTTGCCCACCCCGGCGTGAGCATTCCGACCCCGGTCATCTTTAAAGATCCTGACCTGAAAAGAGATACTCCGGTTCGGTCAATAGAAACGTTATTAAATTGTGAATTCAGCAACGATTGCGAGGATATCGCAAGAAAACGTTTTCGCGAGGTTGATGCGGTGCTTTCCTGGCTGTTAGAATACGCGCCGTCGCGCCTGACTGGTACAGGGGCCTGTGTCTTTGCTGAATTTGACACCGAATCCGCCGCTCGTCAGGTGCTTGAGCAAGCGCCGGTTTGGCTGCATGGTTTTGTAGCGCGTGGGATGAACACGTCTCCCCTACAGCAGGCCATTCTGGCGCAGACTGAGTTTCGGTGACAACGTCACCCTGTTCCAGACGTTGCATCGCGCTCTTTAATACACCGCCTGGGTAGTATTCGCCTGGCCCGCACAGTTTGCGGCGAACGCTATCCACCACTGGACGCATGCCTGAGGTTCTTCTCGTGCCTGATATGAAGCTTTTTGCTGGTAACGCCACCCCGGAACTAGCACAACGTATTGCCAACCGCCTGTACACTTCCCTCGGCGACGCCGCCGTAGGTCGCTTTAGCGACGGCGAAGTCAGCGTACAAATTAACGAAAATGTACGCGGTGGTGATATTTTCATCATCCAGTCCACCTGTGCTCCAACAAATGACAACCTGATGGAACTGGTTGTTATGGTCGACGCTCTGCGCCGCGCTTCAGCAGGCCGTATCACTGCTGTAATCCCTTACTTCGGCTATGCCCGTCAGGACCGTCGTGTTCGTTCTGCACGTGTACCTATCACCGCCAAAGTTGTTGCTGACTTCCTGTCCAGCGTCGGCGTTGACCGCGTACTGACCGTTGACCTGCACGCAGAGCAGATCCAGGGCTTCTTCGACGTCCCGGTTGATAACGTATTCGGCAGCCCAATTCTGCTGGAAGACATGCTGCAGCTGAACCTGGACAACCCAATTGTGGTTTCTCCGGACATCGGCGGCGTGGTACGTGCTCGTGCTATCGCGAAGCTGCTGAACGATACCGATATGGCGATCATCGACAAACGTCGTCCGCGCGCTAACGTTTCTCAGGTGATGCATATCATCGGTGACGTAGCTGGCCGTGACTGCGTGCTGGTTGACGACATGATCGATACCGGCGGTACGCTGTGTAAAGCTGCTGAAGCACTGAAAGAACGTGGTGCCAAGCGCGTATTCGCTTACGCAACTCACCCGATCTTCTCCGGTAACGCGGTAAACAACCTCCGTAACTCCGTTATTGACGAAGTTGTGGTGTGCGATACCATCCCACTGAGTGACGAAATCAAAGCGCTGCCAAACGTGCGTACTTTGACCCTGTCCGGGATGCTGGCCGAAGCGATTCGTCGTATCAGCAACGAAGAATCCATCTCAGCTATGTTCGAACACTAATCGAGCACGGCCAAAAAACCCGCTGCGGCGGGTTTTTTTGTCTTTAATATTTATTTGTATGATTAATGCCTCCTTCACCTGCCATTCACATGACAGATGATGCGCATCTGGAAGATAGATAATTGTGAAAAACGTAACCTCCTCACATGTTCTGCCCTTTCGCGCCCTCATCGACGCTTGCTGGAAAGAGAAATACACCTCGTCACGCTTTCTACGTGACCTGATAGCCGGGATCACCGTCGGCATTATCGCCATTCCGCTGGCAATGGCGCTGGCGATTGGCAGCGGCGTTGCACCGCAGTATGGCCTTTATACCTCGGCCGTTGCCGGGATCGTCATTGCCCTGACCGGCGGTTCACGCTTCAGCGTCTCTGGCCCGACCGCTGCCTTTGTGGTGATCCTCTACCCGGTTTCTCAGCAGTTTGGTCTGGCAGGCCTGCTGGTTGCCACCCTGATGTCCGGCGTCTTTTTGATTTTGTTTGGTCTTGCCCGTTTTGGCAGGTTGATTGAATACATCCCCCTTTCCGTGACGCTGGGGTTCACCTCCGGGATTGGTATCACCATCGGGACCATGCAGATCAAGGACTTCCTCGGTCTGCAGATGCCCCACGTACCGGAGCACTACCTGCAAAAAGTGGGGGCGCTGTTTATGGCGCTACCGACCGCCAACCTGGGCGACGCCGCCATCGGGATTGTGACGCTGGGGACGCTGATTATCTGGCCTCGTCTGGGCATTCGTCTCCCGGGCCATCTGCCCGCGCTGCTGTTGGGCTGCGCGGTGATGGCTATCGTCAATATGTTCGGTGGCCATGTCGCCACTATCGGCTCGCAGTTCCACTATATTCTGGCTGATGGTTCAAAGGGGAGCGGTATTCCGCAGCTGTTGCCACAGTTGGTGCTGCCGTGGGATATGCCCGGTTCCAGCTTTACGTTAAGCTGGGATTCGCTGCGCGCCCTGCTTCCTGCGGCCTTCTCAATGGCCATGCTGGGGGCGATTGAATCTCTGCTCTGTGCGGTAGTTCTGGACGGCATGACAGGAACGAAGCATAAAGCCAACAGCGAGCTGGTTGGTCAGGGCCTGGGCAACCTTATCGCACCGTTCTTTGGCGGCATCACTGCAACGGCAGCCATCGCACGCTCTGCGGCGAACGTGCGTGCCGGGGCAACATCCCCTATTTCGGCAGTGATCCACTCCGTGCTGGTGATCCTCGCCCTGCTTATCCTTGCTCCGCTGCTCTCCTGGCTGCCGCTTTCTGCCATGGCCGCCCTGTTGCTGATGGTGGCCTGGAACATGAGTGAGGCGCATAAGGTGGTGAACCTGCTGCGTCGCGCGCCGAAAGACGACATTATCGTGATGCTGCTTTGTATGTCGCTGACCGTGCTGTTTGATATGGTCATCGCCATCAGCGTCGGGATTGTGCTGGCTTCCCTGCTGTTTATGCGTCGCATTGCGCAGATGACGCGTCTTTCCCCGGTGAACGTCGAGGTGCCTGACGATGTGCTGGTTCTGCGTGTGATTGGTCCACTGTTCTTTGCCGCCGCAGAGGGGCTGTTCAGCGATCTCGAATCCCGCATCGCGGGGAAACGGATTGTGGTGCTGAAATGGGATGCCGTTCCGGTGCTGGATGCCGGTGGACTGGATGCCTTCCAGCGCTTTGTGAAACGTCTCCCGGAAGGCTGTGAACTGCGCGTGAGTAACCTGGAATTCCAGCCCCTGCGCACCATGGCGCGCGCAGGTGTGCAGCCAATCCCTGGCCGACTCTCCTTCTACCCTAACCGGGAAGCCGCATTAGCGGATCTGTGAGTGGCCTGATGCAGAGTAACGTCTCTGCATCATCACTCCAATCGCCTGCTGGAGCCATTCAAGCACAGCAGGCGTCATCCATGTTCCTTTCATGATATGCGGTTCCTGCTGCATGGCAGTGCGAAACTTTTGCTGGGTCTCCGGGTTGGTGCCCGCGTAAGACTGGAACAATGCCAGCCAGTTTTCAGCCAGCTTTTGCGCTTCCTCCGTGGCAGGATCGATATTTTCCCGCTGCGCCTGATGCAGTTTCGCCACCAGCGGCGGCCACTCCATCATGCGGTCAAAGTAATGTGCCCGGGTAAAGGCCATCTCTTCGGCAGTAAGATACTTCTCCCATATGCTGAGCTTAGATTCAGCAAAAGCACGCGTAATGTAATCCGTCATTTCCGGCGTGATGCCGGTCTGCGCCTGCATCTGCGGTTCAACGCTGTGCATCTCGTTCAGCCGGGTGAGAAACTCCGGCTTGCCCGCCGTGTCCTGCTCCAGACGTTCCATCCAGCGCGTCGCCAGCTCCATCGCCCGCACATCCGTAGCGGGTATATGGTGCTCCAGTAGCGTGTTGGCCTCTTTAACCAGCCCTGACCAGATAGCCGCCAGCGCATCCTTCTGCACCGCAAACGGCAGTTGCTGTAACTCTTCTTTGCTAAACCAGCGATCGTACATATTCATTAACTCCAGAGTCTGTAGCCAGGATTCCAGATCCGGTGTCGCATCGTCGAGAAGCCCAGTTCGCAGCTCCACCAGCCGGTCGCGCAGCGTATGTATACTGCGCAGCTGTTTATCCAGCAACGTGATTTGCGCATCGAGTAACTCGGTTAACGACAGCGACTCCTGTTCCAGGAAATCCCTGATTTCAGCAAGTTCCAGCCCCGCTTTTGCCAGCGCCTGGATCATATGCAGACGCTGGACATCCGCCAGGTTGTAAAGCCGGTAACCTGCCGCGCTTCTGGCAGAAGGTAGCAACAACCCTGTTTGCTCATAGTGGTGCAAAGTCCGCACGGTGATCCCGGCACGTTTCGCCAGCTCACCCACCTGAATCAACATAACTGCTCCTTTTCTTTGCCAGTGGCGCCACTCTGGAGCCTTACGTTACGTGAGGGTCAATCCTTGATGCAAAAAAAAACGGCTCCCCAGGGAACCGTTTCGGTGTTCTTTATCGTAGCACTAGCTGTGCTTATGCTGGTCGCGACGACAGCGTTTGTCGTAGTGGCGCAACCACCAGTATTTGTCACACACTTCCTCACGGCCGCTCATGCGAGCCCCTGCCAGCCACAATACCGCACCAATGAAGATGCTCAATATCGCGCCATGCGCGAAGTATTGCGGGAGATCAAGCTGCGGCAGTTGGTTTAAAATTGAATAACCCACGCCAGCTACCATCACGAACAGTCCCAACCCCATCAGCACGTTACCGAATAACGAAGCGTTTTTGCGTTTCATGTGTCACCTCCGGAACTTTGGGTTGTCAGGGGAAAAGCCCCTAATCCTTGTGTGTAAAGTATAGACAACGCCCCTTTTATGAGTTGCGTGAATGATCACAATTACCGATAACGTCCAAACAAAAGTTTACAAATAAGACTTTGAACAGCTTGAAATTCTAATTGTTCAAATAAGAAATTATTCGTATTCCGCTGTGGAGATCGCAGAATTTTGTCAAGCGGCTCGTCAGACAGTAAACTACGCGCCAGATCTGGAACCCATTAGGAATTGAATCGTGACGATTAAACTGATTGTCGGCCTCGCCAACCCAGGCGCAGAGTATGCGGCAACACGCCATAATGCCGGGGCATGGTACGTCGATCTCCTGGCCGAGCGGTTACGTGCTCCCCTGCGTGAAGAACCTAAATTCTTTGGCTATACCTCACGTATCAACCTTGCTGGCGCTGATGTTCGTCTGCTCGTACCAACCACCTTTATGAACCTGAGCGGTAAAGCCGTGGCGGCAATGGCAACGTTTTATCGTATCAATCCGGATGAAATTCTGGTGGCTCACGATGAGCTGGATCTCCCACCTGGTGTGGCAAAATTCAAACTGGGCGGCGGGCATGGCGGCCACAACGGTCTAAAAGATATCATCAGCAAGCTGGGCAATAACCCGAATTTCCACCGTTTGCGCGTAGGAATCGGTCATCCGGGCGATAAAAACAAAGTTGTTGGTTTCGTACTTGGTAAACCACCGGTTTCTGAGCAGAAACTGATTGACGAGGCGGTA
This sequence comes from Pantoea sp. LS15, assembly GCF_012241585.1. Lineage (NCBI taxonomy): Bacteria > Pseudomonadati > Pseudomonadota > Gammaproteobacteria > Enterobacterales > Erwiniaceae > Pantoea > Pantoea sp. LS15. The sequence continues at coordinate 136,966 of NZ_JAAVXA010000001.1, read as the reverse complement.
GACGAAGCGGCTCGCTGCACTGAAATCTGGCTGAAAGATGGGTTAACCAAAGCGACAAACCGCTTACACGCTTTCAAAGCGCAATAATCCGCCCGATACGGCTTTTTTACCGCGCGGCATGCGGGTTACGTGTATAATAGGCATAGTTATTTACTTTTCATCAATCGGTTATCGTTAACGGATTGATTATCAAGATATTAAGGTGATTTAGAAATGGGATTCAAATGCGGTATCGTCGGTCTGCCAAACGTGGGCAAATCCACCCTGTTTAACGCGCTTACCAAAGCGGGTATCGAAGCGGCGAACTTCCCGTTCTGTACCATCGAACCTAACACCGGTGTTGTGCCAATGCCGGACCCGCGTCTGGACCAGCTCGCGGAAATCGTAAAACCTCAGCGCATTCTGCCAACCACCATGGAGTTCGTGGACATCGCGGGCCTGGTAAAAGGCGCATCCAAAGGTGAAGGCCTGGGTAACCAGTTCCTGACCAACATTCGTGAAACCGAAGCGATCGGCCACGTTGTGCGTTGCTTCGAGAACGACAACATTATCCACGTAAACAACAAAGTGGATCCGGCTGACGACATCGACGTTATCAACACCGAGCTGGCACTCTCTGACCTCGACACCTGTGAACGCGCTATTCACCGCGTGCAGAAGAAAGCCAAAGGCGGCGACAAGGATGCGAAAGCGGAACTGGCTGCGCTGGAAAAATGTCTGCCACAGCTGGAAAACGCGGGCATGCTGCGTGCGCTGAAAAATCTGACGGAAGAAGACAAGGCGGCAATCAAATACCTGAGCTTCCTGACCCTGAAGCCAACCATGTACATCGCCAACGTTAATGAAGACGGTTTCGAGAACAACCCGTACCTGGACAAAGTCCGTGAAATCGCAGCGGCTGAAGGTTCTGTGGTTGTGGCGGTTTGCGCTGCCGTTGAATCCGACATCGCTGAGCTGGACGACGCTGACCGTGAAGAGTTTATGGCTGAGCTGGGTCTGGAAGAGCCGGGCCTGAACCGCGTGATCCGTGCAGGCTACGAGCTGCTGAACCTGCAGACCTACTTCACCGCTGGCGTGAAGGAAGTGCGTGCGTGGACGATCCCTGTGGGTGCGACTGCGCCTCAGGCGGCCGGTAAGATCCACACCGACTTCGAGAAAGGCTTTATTCGTGCGCAGACTATCGCTTTTGAAGACTTCATCACCTACAAGGGTGAGCAAGGCGCGAAAGAAGCAGGCAAGATGCGTGCAGAAGGGAAAGATTACATCGTTAAAGATGGCGATGTAATGAACTTCCTGTTTAACGTTTGATTTGTTTTGAATGAAAAAAATCCACGCTTTGGCGTGGATTTTTTTATTGCGGGGTCAAAACACATTTTCCAGGAGTTCTGTTTTCATGCTGGGTTCAAAGGGAATGATTTCGGCAGTCGCAAGCTTTAACCTCTGAAAAGGATCCTCGCGTAAGCGCTCTTCAAGAGAGGCAAGGCTCTCACATTTCGCGAGAATGACCCCACCGTTTCTTGGGATCCGTCTACCGGACGCCAGGAATATCCCTTCTTCGTACCCCTTTTTAAGCCACTCAACATGAGCAGGTATCGCTGCGTCAACCTCTTCAAGGGGTTTTATATAGGTCAAAATGACAATGTAAACCGTGCTCATCCTTTGCCTCTTAGCTCTGTTTTAAACCGCTTGTTGGAACTGCTTATGCAGCTCCTCTTTTGCCACCCAGTATTGGTATAACGTTTATGTGTATTTTAATCTTAATACGCGGGTCCGGATTGGGACAACACGTTAAGAATCATAGGAAAAAACCAATCATGCCAGCCGTTTTTTACCGCACAGTTACTGACAATGACGACTTCCCTTGGGAGAGTGGGTGTTAAGCAATAAAAAAGTCCCTTGGGGAGGTGCAGAGAAATATATTTTTAACACAGTGCATTGAAGTTTGTCAAAACGGCTGGTAACGGCTTTTGTTCATTTAATATAAAGAATAATTAACGTGTTGAATAGAACATTGCATAGTCTAAAAATGATATGCCGAAAGTATATTTTTACCCTTTAGCGATCACAACGCTTCTATAATCTGTTTCATTTTTTATCCAGAACATTTCATCTTGAGGTAACGATCCATCACTGCAGAAACCAACAAGTTCACCTAACCACCCATCAGAAACATATTTGTGATAATGCATACTCTCAACATATTCAGAAAATAGTCGCTTACTATCAAAGTCTATAAATAAATCCGGCATTAGATCATATATATCCCACCAGGTTGTTTTTTCTGAAAGTCTATTGTAAAACGCCTCAGCTATATCATCCTTATCGTATAAATAACCATCTTTAATTAAGTTATCAATGAATATCTGTACGTTTTCTTCATTTACTACTGGTATGTCATATCTTTCCTTATGGATATCCTGTAGGTTTATTTCTACCCCGCTTTTCACAAAATCGTCTACCCATTTAACTCTGTCCAAAACCCACTTTTCTTTAAAGGCAACAAACCAAAAAAATCTTCCTTCGTTCTTTACTATTACAAGGAGTTCATCATCTTTATTAACATTCATATAGCAACCTAATTTACATTCCCCGAGCCTGGAATCGCTACTTCTTCAAGCTCCATAAAGTGAAGGGCTCTGCGCATTGCCGGTAAAGACGCGGCGATGCAATCGGCCAAGGCTGTCGTACTCGCTGCGGCTGGTCAGCAGCCCTTGGGGGCGGTGGGAAAGATTACATCGCCACAGACAGCGATGTGATTAACTTCTTGTTTTACTTTTGATTTATTTTTAACGAAAACTCCATACAGTGGCGTGACGTAGTTTTTTTATATACCAATTTTAACTTATTTTATATTAACTTAAAAAAAACCTTCTTTGAGAGGATAATCTTTTATTCCTCCCCAAGGGTCATCTAGCAAAAACTTAGCAGTAATAGCTTCTTTCGTCGGTACAAGAGTGAAATTATAGTAAATTTCATCCCCTTCACAAATCTCATAAAAAAGTGAATAAACTTTATCGTTCATATCTATATTTAAATCGAATTTCTCAGTTACAGAAGCGATTTGCAGTTTATGTTTATCCGTAATGAAAAATGGTACAACAATACAGCGCTGAGCATTTTCATCCAATTTGAAAGCATTCTCTATTTTGATATTGACGTTTGCTCCAAACGCGTCCTCTGGTAATGGATCGAATATAACATAATCCTTGTGTAGAACAGCACCTTGAGAAACATTGCCTTTTCCCCACTGACTCAGTTTTTCGTCATAGTCTCGGGATCGTAACACTATTTGACTATGTGAGATCAGTAGGTCTACTGTTTGCATGCTCTTATCACTCATTATATTACCTCGACTTTTATTCTTGTTCCATCTGGCAGTTCTGATAATACATTACTAATACTTGAACCTGTACCTTAGTTACTGCCCTTCGATATCCGTCAACGGTGCAGTCGAGTTGGCATTGGAACCAGAAAATCTCCGGGTCATCGATACTCGCCAGCGAATCGTAGCTGTCTTGATTGCTGTAAACATAGGTAAGCAGAGTATCCCTATGCACTTCCTTCAGCAGACGGTTATGGATTATCTTCTCAGGGGATCCTCCGATCGGATTCCCGACAGCATCCCAACACCACTGCTCCTGTCCCTCAGCGTGCCGTCCTGAACGAGTAGCCGCCAGCGCTATTGTCCTAGTTGAACGGGTTATCGTCCCGCTTTTCCCGCACCAGGTTATTGCGGTAATCGTAATCCCTGCGGCGAGACCAGCGGCGCGGCGACGGCACCTGGCATTGCAGGTAAAGACGTCCCGGCGATGCCGTCGCGCAAGGCGGTCTTACTCGCTGCGGAGATCAGCCGCCACTGGGGGCTTTTCTCAGGGTAGAGTTGTTGTCGCGAGTATACGGACAGCTTATTGAAGACAAGGGTAAGCAAGGCGCGAAAAAAGCAAGCAAGATGCGTGCAGAAGGAAAAAAGAATAGTGTTAAAAACGGCTACGTGGTGAACTAATTAATTATTTAATATTTTTTTGGATGAAAAAATCCACACAAGGGCGTGGATTTTCATTCAGAGATAAACTCCCTCTTCTAATGAGTTTTCGGTACACGTTGTTTTTGCAAAGGAAATTAGAACATCTGAACCATGCTTTTTATATTTAACATTGTAACTATCAGGTTTTAAAGTAATAAACTCACCTGATATAACATCTGAGTCATCAGGCTCAAGATCTCCGCCCGTGACATCTTCTCCCGCCCCAATGAAAACCTTTCCAGAAGGTACGTTTAAAAATAGTGACCCGGTATATTCATCAACATCATTTTTAATATGAACTTTATAGGCACCATCATCTCCAAGATTTAGAAATAATACATTCCCTTTATTTATTTCTTCAACTTCATCTTCTGGAAGACTCCACCAATCTGCATCATCATTAATTCTATGCTTTAATGACATCAAATCATAAATAACTAATGTGGCAGTATCTGTTTGTATGCTTATGATTTTTCTCATGGCGTAAGCAAAAGGCCGGAAATATCCCCCCCGGCCTAGTCTATTAGTTAACAAAGCTTTCTATAGATTTTATAACGCTTTTATAGAATTGAATCGACTCTTCACCGATTGGTATATTCTCAGTCGGTGAGTCAATTGCCACTCCATGCTGATCATATATTTTATTTCTGACAGGATTTTTAAAATAATGTTGTGGTAAGATATCCACTTCGCTCGTTTCGATAGTTTTAAATGTTACGAAGTAACCGTTTTTCCAGCATGAATTATCAGTAATAATTGGCGGCAATAGCAAATTATCTCTTGCCAATACTGCATCTTCCTGAAGCGAAGATGTAAAATAGTTATATATATATATAACTATAGCATTTTTGAATGGGCCGACATCTATTTTACCCAAGGAGACCATACCATAGCCTAATCGACCATCATTTAACTGAAAGTAAAAAACATCGCCTTCTTTAGGCCACTTTTTTTGCTTTTCATTTCCTGACACTACTGTAAGTTTGTCGGCCATTTTACATTAATCCCATTCTTTTTAAGCCAATTTTCACCCCACGAAACAGCATCCGAGTATAACTTTCTTGTCGGACTTATGCTATTGATAGAATTCTCAAAATGGGGATTATTATGAATAACTGCTTGTTCTATGCTCCGTGCATGACCGCGATTTAACGGTTCTTCAGTGATTCTAACTAATTTGTCGAATCTTTCACCATGCTGTACAGCACGAATATCTACATCCTTACTGATACCTACATAGACAGGTTTACCATCTCTATATCCTAAATACACATGGGTATTATTCCCACCTTTTGCCTTTCTTTTAATCCAGTCAGCAAAAGACATGTTTCTCACTGACCGTTTAGGGCTCCCATTTTTGCAAGCGGTTAAACCTATAGGATCCACCCACCCCAGCGCATTCGGCGCATACTGGTAAAGATTTATCCCCCCCGCCAGCCCTATCGGGTCCTGCTGCGTAAACCTTCCGCAGTCCGGGTCGTAATACCGGAACAGATTGTAGTGCAGCCCTGTCTCACGGTCCAGGTATTGCCCCTGCATCCGCAGGTTCTGAGAATATCCTGATAGCTGCGTCTCGCTTTCCCGCAACAGCTTGCCCCAGGCGCTGTTCACCCCTTCCCAGCGCACCTGCCCCTCGATATCCGTCATCCGCTCCGGCGTGCTGTTGGGCTGGCAATGGAACCAGAAAATCTCCGGCGCATCCACACCATCAATACGTGCCAGCGGGTCGTAGCTGTCCTGGTCGCTGTAGACATAGGTCAGCGGCACATCTCCGTGCAGCTCCTGCAGCAAGCGGAACCCTTCCCAGACAAACCGGGTGGTGACCGGCTTACCGACTGGCTGTCCACCCAGCATCTGGCGGCGTGTTTTGCTGATGCGGCGTCCGAGCGGATCGTAGCGGAAGCTCACCTGCGTCTGCGGTTTGTTGCGATCCCGCGGCTGGCTGATGACTTCCGTCAGGCGATGTTCGCCGTCGTAGCGGTAGTGCCAGCGGGTCTGGCCGTTATCCTTCTCCACGGTGCGGCCGTGAATGTCATACCGCCAGCGAATGCCGTTCAGCTGCGTCAGGCGATTGTGCGTGACCTTCTCAGCAGATCCTTCGAGCGGGTTACCGGCTGCATCCCAGCGCCACTGCTCCTGGCCAGGCAGCGTGCCGTCCTGAACGAGCAGGCGCCCGGCGCTGTCGTACTGCCAGCGGTACCAGCTGAACGGGTTATCGTCCCGCTCTTCGCGCACCAGATTATTGCGGTAGTCGTAATCCCAGCGGCGGGACCAGCGGCGCGGCGACGGGCGCTGCGCATTGCCGGTAAAGACGTCCCGGCGGTGCAGTCGACCGAGGCGGTCGTACTCGCTGCGGGTGGTCAGCAGCCCCTGGGTGCGGCTGGTCTCCCGGTGAAGTTCGTCGCGGGTAAAGTCAGAGACCGACAGCTTATCGAGGGCAATGCTGAGCAGATGCCCGCTGCCGTAGTAGAACTGCTTCAGCTCGCGGCCATCGGGCAGCGTGACGGACGTGCGGTTGCCCAGCGCGTCGTACTGCCACGCCAGCTCGCCGTGCTCGCCCGCCTCGCGCGTCACGCGACCGAGTGCGTCATACTCAAAGGCAAGTTCCTGCTCTGCCTCGGTGGTCCAGGCGTCCGCTGAAAGCGCAGGGTGCAGTCCAATCCGGCTTAACAGCCCGGACGGGGTGTAATGGTAGCGGGTCTGCCCTTCCGGCGTAGTGCGGGCCACCAGCTGGCCGCTCGCGCTCCAGGCAAAGGCGTGAGAAATGGCTTCGGGATGACCGGCGGCAAAGGTACGCGCTATCGTGCGCCCGCAGGCGTCGTAGCGATACTGCGAGGCCACCCCATCTAGCCCCACCTCTTCCAGCAGCAACGAGTCTGCGCCCCAGCGGAACTGATACGCTTCGCCGTTTTCGTTTTCCAGAGCAATCAGACGCCCGCGGCTGTCCCAGCGGCGGCGAACCTCTTCGCCCCGGGTATTGCGGGTGGCGGTTAAGCGCCCTGCCTCATCGTATCTGAACTCACTTTCTTTCCCGTCTGCGCCAGCATGCTTCACCGGCAGGCCACGTTCGTTCCATTTGAGCGACTCCGTCCAGCCTTCCGGGCGATCAAGCTGCACCGGACGCCCTGCCGCGTCGTAGCGGTAATGGGTCTCTTCACCGTCAGCGCCTATCTCAGCCGTCAGCCAGCCCAGCGGATGATAACGATAGCGGGTCGTGCGGCCAGAGCAGTCCGTAGCACGCACGACTTGTCCGGCCTCGTTGTACTCCTGGTAGCGGCTGTTCCCGGCGGCGTCCACCTCTTCAACCACCTGACCGAACTCATCCCGTCGCAGCTGCGTGGTCTGCCCCATCGGGTCCACCACACGCTTCAGGCCGTGATGTTCGTCGTACCAGAACCGGGTGGCGCTGCCGTCGGCTTCAATGATGGCTGACGGCAGCGCACGGTGCTCCAGCCAGGTCGTGGTGCGGGCATTGCCGTCGGCGTCGATCTCCTGCACCCGGTTGCCCATGTCGTCGTAGACGAAGGTGACGACGTTCCCGAGCGGATCGATGCGTCGGGTCAGGAGTTCGTTGTCATCCCACGCGTAGCGCCAGTTCTCGCCGCGCTCGTCAACGTAGCGGACTATCAGATTTTGCGCGTTCCAGTAGTGCTGACGTTTTTGACCATCGTAGTGTTCAACGGTGGTCAGCCCGGCGTCCAGATCATAGGTAAAGCGACAGCCATCCCCGGTGCTGGTGCGGTTTTCCACTACGCGCCAGTGGTCAAATTTTTTCCAGCGGTATTCACTTTCCAGACCGCCCGGCAGGCGATGCCAGACCATCAGGCCGTGGTCGTTATAGCGGTATTCACGCGTCACCACGCCGGAGGCATCCGTCGCACTCACCAGCTGTCCGCGCGCATCGTAGCGCCACTGCATCAGCGGCCATGTCTGGTTACCGTCAAAATGACTGGCAGCGGTAACGCGCTGCGGGAAACGTTCATCTTCATAGCGCAGGGTGACGTCTATCGCCCGCAACTCATCGTGCAGACCGACCAGCCTGCTGTGATCGTCCCACTCCGTCAGCAGCGCGTTACCGTATTCGTCGCTGAGAGAGGCCAGACGCAGGATAGATGGCTCCGCCCGGGTTGGTTTATACAGACGCCACACCGCACCGTCATCGTCGGCAATCGCCACGTCGCCGCTCTCATTACGGCGGATAATGATGCCTTCGCTGATGCTGTAAAACGCGTGGTCAACCGACGGCAGCTCAAAAGTCAGCTCTCGTCCGGTTTCATCGAACCAGGTGGCGTTGTTCTCTTCCAGCGTCAGATAGCTGTCAAAAGTCGTTGCCCAGCCCAGACCGAACAACCCTTCGCGGGTGGTCAGGCTGTTATAGCTGCGCTGCCAGCGAAGCGGGAAACGCCCCGGCAGCGAGAAGTCAAGTTCGTCGTCGTCATTCAACACCTTCACGCCGGTGGCGGCGTGAACCGGATGCGAGGAGCCAAACACGGCATTGACGGCCATATCTGCCAGCATCCCGCCGCCGGCTGCCGCCAGCGCACAGGGCATGTTTTTCAGGATCTTGCCCGGACGCCCACGCAGCAAGGATAGCGCAATCATCCCCAGCGCCAGCCCCGGCGTTTTACCGCTTTTGATATCGCGGACCGTCAGCGTATCGCCGCCAATGATCACGTTCGGGGAGACATCGTCGGAAACGGTGCCTTCGCAAGTGGTGCGATCTTTCGCACGCACAGCGGGTTGTCCGTTGATGAAGACGCTCTTGGAACCTTCAGCCAGATACTGCGGCCCGGAGTGTTTTTCGCACGCCACCTTGTCCTCTTCCAGCGGCGAAGTCCCCGCTGCGGCAGATGCCACACTCGGCTGCCACATTTCACTGCCGAATTGTCCGGCAGCGGAAAGCAGCATGCCCGCGTAATCGGCAAAGCTACCCGGGGACTGCGGTTCTGGTGAAGGGGTATCCGCGGGTGTCAGCGTGCCCGCCGCGCGTGCAGCAGGGATCGCATTCGTCAGAACGTTATTCGAGCCGGTGGTGATTTTACCCGCAGGTGATGGCGGGAAAAGTGCATTACCCAATCCCTCCGCAGCGTTGCTGATATCGTCGGTGATGCCCGCCACGTTTGCCAACACGCCGCCAATGATGCCGCTCAGCAAACAGCTGGAACCAATCGCCGCCACACCTGCGGCAGCAGCCCCCGCCCCCAGCAATGGTGCAGCCACGGTGGCTGCCGCGCCCACCGCCGCACCGATCACCGCATAGGCGGCACCTTCCGCCACAATGCTGGTGATGTCAGCAAAAATGCTGGAGTGAATAATCTCGTCGCCCTTACGGGCTGCGTTGCTATCGCTCATGCCTTACACATTCCGGTTGTCGTTTAGCGTCAGACTCTGCTTAAGCGCGCCCCAGCGCACCTCGTCCTCTTCGGTGAAGGCTCTGAGTGCCGAGAGGGTAAAAATCATCAATACCGGTTTGCCCGGTGCCTGAACGGCCAGCTGTTTTTGCCACAGGCGCTGGCCATTACGGTCAAAGGTGGTCTCAACTTCCAGCCCATTAATTTTTCCGTCAGGACCCGCTTTTACGTTCCGGAATTCACTCTGGGCAATCTCACCCATCTGAGGACGCAGCGCATCCCACTGGCGGTGGAACTCTTGTTCATAGTCGCTGCCGTCCGGAATCACGCCGCGGCTGACCACCACGGACAACCCGCTTTCGTCATCACGAATAATGTTCATGCTGTTATCCTGCCAGGCAGCAGGGAATAGGGAAAACGAACCTTCCTGAAGGGTGTATTTCATAAGTGAACTCGGGATGATGACTATTGAGAGAGGAATGGCCAATCCACGCTGGCCTGTTGGCTGGCTATATTATTTTGTAAGCCAATGACCTGACTGGTCGACTAAAATATGGCTGCCTTTGCTGACAATCAATTTCGCGGGTGAATACGTCACGGTGTAAACGATCTCGCCATTGTTGTACGTTGAGCCAATAACTTTACCTGCGGGATCGCGCAACGTTTTTCCCTTTAAAGAGATCGTACTGTTATCACTTTTCCGTACGCCGAGGTAATACATCTGGTCACATTCACTATCAAACTGACCGCATTTATTTACCAGTGAAATAGCGAATTTTTCGGTATCCAGTTTTCTGGTTTCAGCGTTATGAACCGAAGCGGTTTTACGTAACGTATAACGCTGCGGAGTATAATAATGTCCATTTTGAGGAGGAGTAGCTAAACGCCATTCCATTTCACTCCCCTTTATTTCCAGAACAGCATGTCCGCCCGTACCGCCAAACGATGAGTTGAACTCAACGTTCGCACGATTGCCAGCGATTGTACCGCTAAGATTACGCTCATCATCTTCCGGGCAATCTATGCGATTTCCCTGCCGGGAGATATAGCAATAAGAGCCAGTGATACGGTTGCCTGATTCAGCTAACCGCAGGGTTAACGTCGAATCGTTCCCGATTTCGCCAACCCACTCCCCATCAAAAGCGAGTTTTGAATGGCTGTGCGTTGCAAAATGCATCGTCTTGAATCTGGCGGCCCATTGCCGAATATCGGCATGAATATCCGGACTATTATCAGATGACCGATAATGAATAACGTCAGACTCCGGAACCACCCAGGCCGCAAAGATTTTGCCGTCAGGATTGATGACCAGAGCTGATGCGTTCTCCTGATAAAGATCTTTTAGCCAACCTTCAACAAACAATCCTCCACCTGTGGTGGTATGCGGTTCACCAAAGACATCAAAGTTATCAATAAACGTCTCGTAATCTCGACCCAGCGCCTTCCTGAGATTGTCTGTCACTGCACTGTCGTCAACGATGCGACTTACCGTATCGAGGTTATTGTATTGCGATAATTCAAGCGCAAATGACGGTTCAACAGTGCCTGTCAATAAAGCTGCGAGCAAGGCAGGTGCCAAATATTTTCTGGTCATAATCACTCTGAAGTACCATTATCGTAATTCATTGTTATTTTCGCGATCTTGCTGTCTTTAATCTCAAAAGAGAGCAGTTTGTTGCCTGATTCATAGGAAACCCACCGTTCCCCGGAATCATTTTCGACCAGACCGTCACCGTATGCTTTATTCAGTTCCGTCGTCGTTGAACCCACATGGATACCACGCGGCATTTTGATATCCGCTACCGTCAGCGTAATCTGCGACACGATATAATCATCAACGCGTCTTTCCGCTTTATCCCACCAGAGATTGGAACTGAATATTTCTAACCCAGCCCTTTGATGCTGGTAGAATTTATAATTGGTTCCGTCAAAAGGAACCTCACCAACAAAATTACCTTCAATCGGCACCTCGATTTTACGCGCAACGTCATGAGTCCACCTGTCGCCCAATGCGACAGTATGGTCTTTTACCTGCACAGAAAAATCCTGTTTTACTAAAACTTGTTGAGCCAATACCTCATAGCTGCTCAGACAGGTCAACATCAGGGCACAGCAGAGATATGTCGGGATGCACTTTTTCACGTTATTTGCCACTTACGGAATGTGTATTGCGTTTCTCACCACAGGAGAAAACAGTGGAACATGGAGGCAATATTTCTTAGTCGGCGCTAATGACGACTGAATCAAGACAGTCAGGTTTTTTCATGGTGAAACTGAAGCTCACTTTTTGTCCATTCATATCTTTTGGTGCTGTATAACTGGTCACTTCGTTCTCAGAGCGGCCTCGCGGATAGTCTGTTAACACCAGTTGCGGATGGTGCTTTTTAACGGTATCGAGTGTTATACATTGACCAGTTGGCGAAAAATTGAGTAAAGGAGCTGCACCACCACTTTCTTTACTTAAACGTAAACCAATATCGGTTATGTTCGTTCCATCAGCGAGTTGGATATCCTCAGTATTGTAGAAGTTAATATATTCATTATCTTTTATCATTTTAAACTGAAGCGGTGCAGCACTCAGATTCATAACGGATAACGTTCTGAGTGAATCACTCATCATGGAAATGAACTTCCAAACATCCTTTATTTGTGCGTCTCCTCCAGCCATTCCCGTCGTTAATAACGTGACAAGCACCGCTCCTGCCTTACTCACCTTTGGTCGTAAATTTCTCCTGCACCGCCGCATCAATATCCCCTTTATGTCCCGCCCCCGGTGCCGTGGTACCTGGATTTGTGCCGGAGGTATTCAGATGCAGCTTACCGCCTGTGGTGATATAACCATCGCCCTCAACAAAGAAGTTAAACTCTTTCCCGATTAGGTTGATTTTGCCGTTAGCATTCAGCTCAATGGCGCTTTCACCAGAGACCAGCCGCAACTTCGTCCCGGAAGCAATGACATACTGCTCTACCGCCGCATCCAGCTTGCCTTTACCCGTCAGGATTTCGGTTCCGCCTTTTACAGCCTGGATTTGGTTTGCTTCCACCCGATGCAATTCATTTTTCTTAACATAATGGCTGCGTTCCCCGCCGACGCTGTGCGTTTCATCGTTTTTAACGCTGGTATCCATATTGCGCTCGGCCTGGATCCACACCTGCTCTGCACCTGCTTTGTCCTCAAAACGCAGGGCGTTGGCGTTGTCGACGGAACCGTCTTTCGTGCGGCTCATAAAGCCCATCTGCGTAGCCGCAGCCGGTAGCGCCCACGGCGGCATGCTCGCGTCGTTATACACACGGCCGGTAATAATCGGACGGTCCGGGTCGCCGTTGATAAAGTCCACCACCACCTCATCACCGACGCGCGGGATCTGCACTCCGCCGTAGCCCTGGCCTGCCCAGGCACTCGACACGCGTACCCAGCAGGAGCTGGTGTCATCGCCCTTCGCCAGACGGTCCCAGTGGAATTTTACCTTCACGCGGCCATATTTATCTGTCCAGATACTTTCTCCCTGCGGTCCCACCACTTTCGCGGTCTGCGGACCGTAGGTACGTGGCCACGCCGTGGACTGCAACGGACGGTAGACCACCGCCGACGGGATGACCGTGAAATCAGTACGGTGAATGGTTTCCCCCTCGCCGCTGGCGTAGCGGTTCTCTTCAAGGTGGTAACCTGCGGCCGTCACCAGATACTCACCGTTATCGCTGAAGAACGGCGCGTTGGTTAACGTGAAGGTGTGGCCTGGTGCAATTCCTGCCGCCGTCGCGGTGGCCTGAATCTGCTGATGCTCCACCTGCCAGCGCTCCTGGCGTATACGGGCATAGAACTCCGCATGCCCAGTTTCCACAAAGCGACCCGGCCAGTCGTAGACGTCGATGCTGCCCGGTTTCGGTGACGCCGGGTTCTGCTGAGCCTGGAACAGCCACGCATTCGGCTTGCGGAAGTCATAGTCATCGAGGCTGTAAATCCCCGGCGTGACGCTGTCCTCCAGCGCCCACTGGCTGATGCCCTCTTCGTCCGTACTGCCACCCGAAGGTGTCTGGTGGTAAGGAATGACCTCATAGCCACTGAACGGCTGATGCTGCGTCGCGGCGTCGGTCAGCACCAGCGTATGTTTGTCCGCTTCGTGATTAAAGTGATACGCAATCCCTTCCAGCTCCATCAGACGGCTGATGAAGTCCAGACTGGACTCCTGATACTGCACGCAGTAATCCCACACCCGGTAGCTGCCGGTGAGTTTATCCTCAACGTTGACCTGATGCTCACCCAGTAGGGTTTTCACAATCTGTGGCACCGTCTGGCCCTGGAAGATTCGCAGGTTACGGTCACGTTTCATCGGCCACAAATCTGGCTCTACCGTCAACTGATAGACCGCATAGCGGGTGCCCGTCAGTTCAACGGCGCTAACCCCCACACGTGTGACTTTGCCGTTGATGTAGCGGGAAGTGAGCAGATTCTGCGTCGGAATGGTGACCGTGACCGGCTGCCCCAGCAGTTTACTGCGGTCAATGCGCGCATCCTTGCCGAGCAGCGTCAGCGTCAGCGCGAACGATTCGGACATCGCCTCGCGGCCCGTCAGTTTCCAGAAAAGAAGCCCCTCCACCGGGAGCTGAACGGTAATTCGGTTGAGCATAATCTTTATTCCGTAATGTTTTATGCCAAATGAATGTATTAACAAAGACGAGATTTCTGACAAGATGTTTTGAGATATGTACAAGTCATCATCTGCTTAATTTCGATACCGCCTTTGCCTTTTTAGATATTCATTGTCTTGCTCATGAGGAAGAATCACCTTTACCCCTCGAGCCATCTGCGAAGCGATGTAGTTTACATTTGAAAGATGCCTGGCAAGTTCTTCATCGGTAGTTTCAAATTCTTTTGAAGCCATAGCACCAAGATTTAACGCGTGGAGTTTGCTTTTATCTTTTTCCTTTCCTGTCAGAACATTCCTGACATAAATCAATTGATTTTCAGCCGCTGTATACAAAGAAAAATCAGGATGGGTAGACAGTCGTCCTTGAATAACGCCGAGTGCATTTTCAATATAATCCATCGCCGTGCAGGTTTGTTTATCCATGTATCTCATTTAAACTCCAAACTTGGTAGATACTATTTTGTTTAGACCCTGTCACCAGTACCACATCTTTTCATTACAAATATGAGCGAACCAATTTTCACTATTTCAGAAAAAACAAACAGCGTAATATTGAGAGGGATAACACTCATTCCCAGACCGACTATAATCATTGGGAACAAGGTCACCGAACAACTCATGGTGAGCAGGCGCAGTACTTCCTGCGCCAGAGCAAACCGGACGGCATATCGGTGCGTTGTGAAAAAAAACCAGGCAGAGAAGCATAATGAAACCGGCCACAGAAGGTAAACGAGGTAAAAAAGCCCCGCCAATAAACCGTTTACCCCTCCTGCTATCAGCATAAAAATAATGACACCAAAGTTCCCGCCAGTAGAACCCCACCATGACTGAAGCAAGTGGTATGGGCCAATTGAATAAAACACAATACCAATGACATCCATAATGCCCCAGAAATAGAATATTTTATTTTTCGCGGTTATATTCACTCAATCCCTCTTTTGACCGGCTCTGGTGGCCACTTACCACCATGTCGAATAAGTGATTCTTTAATAGCAATAAGATCTTTATACTCGTCGCTGTCTTTTTTAGCCCTATCCAGATAACGTTGAAGTTGATTACCCACCGTCCAGCCATTCTTGGCTTTGATTTCAGTATCAGCACCACGATTCAATAGTAGCATGACGTGCTCATAAGCATGGTAATTTAAAGCTTCAAACAATAATGAGCTATTAAGTGAGTCGGTGACGTTAATGTCAGCCCCCCGATCTAACATAACAACAAGAGTGTCAGTATTTTGAGCTTTGATGGTTTCAAATATTATGGGTTCATGAAATGTCTTGTCTTCAGCAACGGGTGATAATCCACCATCCAGCATCGCCTTTATCCAGTCACCACTGTCCGCCATGAGAACAAATTCTGCCGGGCTACTTTTTCCATCAGGCCTTGGTTGAAGCGGGTCGGCACCAGCCCTGATCAGTTCCGTGACAATCTGTAGGCGCGGTTGCGTTTTCTTATCATAGAGCGTATTCATCAGCGCCCAAACGAGCAGTGTCATATCACGCTGACCAGGCTTGTTAAGATCGGTTCCCGTTAGGTGTTTTTTAACTTCATCTATCTTGCCGCTCTCAATAGCCTGAGCCAGAACCAGTTGCTGGCCGCTGAAGTAGTCTTGTGGATTTTGATCTGTATTCTGTCTACATCCCTGTAACAGAAGGATGAAAATCAGTATTAGACGAGTGGTGAGATTCATGTTCTTTATGTTGCCTATTTAACCGGTGCAGGCGGCCACTTCCCGCCATGCGCAACGACAGCATCTTTTATTTTTATTAACATCTTATATTCATCACTATCTTTTTCTTCCACATTAAGCAGTCTCTGCAATTGATTTACCATCGTCCATCCATTATCGGCCCTAATCTCAGGGTCAGCACCACGCTCTAATAAAAGGAAAACGTGATCATACGCATGATAATTCAAGGCTTCAAATAGCAGCGTACAGCCTAACGAGTTAACTGTGTTTATATCTGCACCATAGTCCAACATTACTTTTAACGTTTCAGTATTTTTAGCCTTTATTGACTGGAAAACGATTGGCTTGTCAAATGTTTTATCCCTTGCATTAGGCGACAATCCACCATCAAGCAGCGCTTTAATCCATACACCGCTATCGGCTCTGAGGACGAACTCTGCAGGACTACTTTTACCTTTAGAACGTGGCTGGAGTGGATCCGCTCCACTCTTTACCAGATCAGTTATTATTTTTAATTTCGAGACAGAATTTCGATCGTTTATTGAGCATCCAACAGCCCAGAACAGCAGAGTCATATCATGTTGCCCTGGTTTGTTGAGCTCGGTTTTTGGGGCAAGTTTGTTAACTTCTTCGAACTTGCCACTTTCAATAGCGTGAGCCATAACTAGTTGCTGGCCACCGAAGTAGTCTTGCGGATTTTGATTTGTGTTCTGTCTACATCCCTGAAACAAAACGATAAAAATCAGCATCAGACGAACAGCGAGATGCATATGCTATACATATCCTATTTAACTGGAGTCGGTGGCCATTTCCCGCCATGTTGAATAAGCGCCTCTTTAATTTCGTTGAGCTTCTTGTACAACTCGCTCCCCTCTTTCGCTCTATCCAGTTCGAGCTGCAATTGATTTCCCATCGACCAGCCACTTTCAGCTTTTATCTCAGGGTTTGCTCCACGCTGCAGCAAAAGAAGTACATGATCATAGGCTCCGTAATCAAGGGCATCAATCAACAGCGTTTCTCCTAATGAATCAGCAACATCAATATTGCTTCCTTTATCAAGCATCACTTCCAACGTTCTGGTATTTTTGGCTTTAATGGTTTCGAAGATAATGGGTTCATCAAATATTTTATCTTTCGCATTCGGGGATAACCCACCATCCAGCATTGCCTTTATCCACTCCCCACTGTCCGCCATAAGAACAAATTCTGCCGGGCTACTTTTTCCATTAGGCCTTGGTTGAAGCGGGTCGGCTCCAGCCCTTATCAGCTCCGTGACAATCTGTAGGCGCGGTTGCGTTTTCTTATCATAGAGCGTATTCATCAGCGCCCAAAAAAGCAGCGTCATATCACGCTGACCAGGCTTGTTGAGATCGGTTCCCGTTAGACGTTTTTTAACTTCATCTATCTTGCCGCTTTCAATAGCCTGAGCCAGAACAAGTTGCTGGCCGCTGAAGTAGTCTTGTGGGTTTTGATCTGAATTCTGTCTACATCCCTGTAACAGAACGATGAAAATCAGCATCAGGCGAGCAGTGAAATGCATATGCTATCTAACCGGAGCCGGCGGCCATTTCCCGCCATGTTGAATAAGAGCCTCTTTAATTTCGTTAAGTTTTTTATATTCGTCGCTGCCTTCCTTCGCCCTGCTCAGGAAACGCTGCAATTGATTACCCATCGTCCATCCATTATCTGCTTTGATTTCAGGGTCAGCTCCACGTTCAAGTAAAAGAAGAACATGATCATACGAGTGGAAATCCAGGGCATCAATAAGTAACGTATTTCCTAAAGAATCGGTGACATTTATATCGGCACCTTTATCAAGCATAGCCTGCAACGTCTCAGTATTTTTGGCTTCAAGAGTTTGGAAAATTATCGGTTTGTCGAAGGTTTTATCAACTGCATTAGGCGATAACCCTGCATCCAACATCGCCTTGATCCAGTCTGCACTATCTGCCATTAAAACGAACTCAGCTGGACTATTTTTTCCTTGTGGTCTCGGTTGCAGAGGATCTGCACCCGCTTTAATCAGACTGGTGATAATGCTTAACTGCTTCGGTGTTTTTTTATTATTTATCGAATTCATTACAGCCCAAAATAACAATGTCATATCTTCTTTACCGGGCTTATTTAAATCCACCTCTGAAGCTAATTTAATAACCCCATCAACTTCACCATTCTGGATTGCACGAGCTAATGTGAGCTGTTGTCCGCTAAAATAATTATCTGGTTTTAAATCCATATTTTGTTTACACCCCTGAACCATTAAAATCAAACAAAGCATTATCCAGCCCGATAAGAATGATTTCATACTCGACTCCTGATAATTGAAATGTCTTCATCCTTTTGCTGTTCAATGCAATCTATTGCCTGACCAATCCCATGGCGATCCAACGGACCTCCTGTCCCACCGGGAAGATCGTGTACGACACCGGCAGCATTGGGCATAATGGCAGAGATTTCTTCTTTGGCTATAAGTGTTGGTATGTGACCTTTCAACATTTTATAGTCTTCCGCAAGATTAACTTCCTGTACTTTTGTCAGCAGTTCGCCTTCAACGCGATAAGCCTGAATATTATCCGACTCACCCAGCAAGCTTCCGCCATATTTTTCAACAGTGCTTGAATGCAAACCAGCTGCATTAAATGTCCATCCCGCTTGACCGCTTGCAATAGAGGTAGCAGAAGCCAACCCACCTCCCAGAGAGTGGCCTGCGATATCAATTTTGGATACCGACTTAGCTAGACGTGATCCCAAACGTACTGCCCGCTTATAATAATCCGACTCCATACCTAAACCCTGCGCACCATTGTTTATCCAGTCAGACATGTTCTTCGTGGGAAAAAACTCAGGTTGCCTTGATCCTCTGAACACTAATGTTGGGTTCATGTCACTGCCAAAAACCGCAGAATCAGGTTGATAAACTCGCGCCAGGAAATCAGGCGTATCAGCATGATCAAAAAGAACTTCCTTTTCCAGACCATATTTCTTCAACGCATTTGCATCATTACTAATATCCTTCCACCCCTCAGGCACCCCAGGCGTGGTTTCCAGCGGGTTCACGGTCTTATATACATTCTCCGCGAGTTTCGCTTTTTCTACCGCGATATTATTCGCCGCCAGGCGTTTAGCCGCAATCTGCGCGTCGGGATACACGCTATTGCTTCCCTTCGCAATCAGATCCTTACGTGCCTGCCAACGCTCTGCCTTGGTCATCTCCTGCAGTTGCGCCGCGTAGGTTTTACCGTCTTTGCCCGGTGTCGGCTTATCCGGCATCTGTGCCGTTTTGGATTTCACAACCTGCTTCGGCAGCACTGTTGGCGCAGGGCGAGAACCATAGGTTCGCACCATCGTTTCGTAACGATCGACAATAGTGCTTACCGGGTACCAGCCCAGACCGTTCAACGAGGCGGCCTGCAGACGGCCATCAGAATTGATATAAAACATCTCCGTCACCGACGACCAGTTGCGATAGCTTTCGTCGATAGCAACGACCCTGCCCATATCGAGATCCTGCACAATCAGCTTACGGGTATCACGCCCTGACTGATAAGGATTCGCGCCAGTGATGGCGTGCAGCAAATCGTAGCGTGTGAACAGGGAGCGCAGCGAATTGTCAGGAACCGACATAATCCACTGCCCGGCAACGGACGGGCGGATAATTTTCGCAAAAAGCGCTGGCGAGACATTCTCGTTGAAAAGATAGACAAACTTAATGTTATACATTCGCTCCGTCCTGTTACCTGTCCCTGTCTACCTTACTTATGGATTCACCAGCCAGGTGCCAGGCTTCGCAATATCCAGCGTCTGGGTACGGGTTCTTCCATTCCCTTCCAGTTCAATTCTGATCTCACCCGCCGGCAATTTCAGCGATGCATAGCCGTTAGTCGCCGGACGCAGCGCTTTTGTCTCGCCGTTCACTTTCAACGTCTCGCCATCAAGAATGCGAATGTAAACCAGAGCTATCGGGCTGGCTTCAACTGGTGGCGGGCTCGGTTGCGCGGTCTCAGGCGTTGCCGCTGGCTCGCTCACCTTCTCGGTTTCCGGTTTTACGTCTGGCGCGTTAGATGCGGTTTCCGTCGGGCGAGACGCTTCCGGTGCTTGCGCAGCCTGCTCCGGCGCATCATGGCCGCCACTAAACAGCATCGCTCCGGCGACAACACCCACCAGCACACCTGCGGCAACCATCCCAGGGATCTTGTAGCGACGCCAGTCGAGTACAGAAGCCGGTTTTTCCTCTTCCACCGGAACCAGCATCGTGCCAGGTTTTTTCGCCGTCAGTACGTCGTTGATACCGGCGACCGGCATCTCAATCAGCGCGGCGAACTCGTCGATTGACTGCGGACGGTCTTCCATGTGCAGCGACAGCGCGCGGTCAATGGCCTGCAGCAGTGGAATGGAATAGCCCTGCGGCATCAACTCGACCAGCGGTTTGCAGGTGTCCTGGATCGAACGCACCACGCTGACTGGCGGCGGTGATCCCACGATTAGCGTACGCAACACCGCGCCGAGGGCATAAATATCTGTCCACGGGCCCTGCTCGCTTTCGTTGTCGTCGGTGTACTGCTCAATCGGCGCAAAACCCGGGCGCAACATGGTTTCCGTTTCGTCAGAAAGGTTACCAATAGTGCGACGTGCGGAGCCGAAATCGAGCAGTACCGGCAGACCGTTCTCCTGAATTTGAATGTTATCCAGGGAGATGTCGCGGTGCAGATAGCCCTCGTCATGGATGGTCTTAATCGCGCCAAACAGCATCGGCAGCGTACGACGGATCCAGGCCTCGTTAATCAGCTCCGGCTTTTCTTCACGCAGGCGAGAAAGCGTGGTACCGCTGTAAAACAGCGTCCCCATATAGGCTGTGTCGTTTTGTACCCAGAAACGCAGGACGTGCAGCAGGTTCGGGTGGTTAAAACGCGCCAGCAGACGGGCTTCCTGAATAAAGCTGTTCAGGCCTGCGGAAAAGGCTTTGCCAAAGCGCTCACTGCGCAGCACGAGGGTCATGTCGTCGCCACGCACGGCGAGCGAAGAAGGCATAAATTCTTTGATAGCGATAGTGCGTTCGAGCTGGTGATCCCACGCGCGATAGACGATGCCGAATCCACCGCCGCCGATCACCTCTTTGATTTCAAACTCGTTGAAGCGATACCCGACCGGGAGCGCGTTTGGAACAGTCCGATTGTTATCATTATCCGTCATCTTTTACAGTTCTCTTGATGATTATTACGCGGCAAACTGACAGTGAAACTCGCCCTGCTCGCAGGTGACATGCAGACGTCGGTACTGCTCGTCGCTGCGGCTGGCGGTAAGTAAGATCTGGCTCATCTGAGGCAGCAGGGTATTGGTCAGGATAGCGTCCACCATGCGACCACCAGACTCCACCTCGGTACAGCGCTGAACAATTTGTTCCACCACGCTGTCGTCAAACTCAGAAATAATGCTGTGATTCTCTTCCAGACGACGCTGAATGCGCTTGAGCTGCAGGCGAACAATCAACCCCAGCATCTCGTCGCTGAGCGGGTAGTACGGCACCACCAGCAGGCGGCCCAGCAGCGCTGGCGGGAATACTTCCAGCAGTGGCTGGCGAAGCGCGCCGCTCAGGGCGTCTGGCTCCGGCATCAGATCCGGATCGGCACACATGGCGCTGATCAGATCGGTGCCAACGTTAGACGTCAGAATAATTATGGTGTTACGGAAATCAATGTGGCGCCCCTCGCCATCTTCCATCCAGCCTTTGTCGAAGACCTGGAAGAAGATCTCGTGTACGTCCGGGTGCGCTTTTTCAATTTCATCCAGCAACACCACACTGTACGGGCGGCGGCGTACGGCCTCGGTTAACACTCCGCCTTCACCATACCCTACGTATCCCGGAGGCGCACCTTTTAAGGTGGAAACGGTGTGCGCTTCCTGAAACTCACTCATATTAATGGTAATAACATTCTGCTCGCCGCCATACAGCGATTCCGCAAGCGCCAGTGCGGTTTCGGTTTTACCTACGCCAGACGGGCCACAAAGCATAAAGACACCGACCGGTTTGTTCGGGTCATCGAGTTTCGCCCGTGAGGTTTTGACGCGGCGGGCAATGAGATCCAGACCATGACGCTGGCCAATAACGCGCTGGTTGAGCGTGTCGGCGAGGTTCAGCACCGCGTCGATCTCGTTTTTCACCATCCGGCCCAGCGGGATGCCTGTCCAGTCGGAGACCACTGCAGCGACCACGTTCTCATCCACCGCCGCGAACAGCAGCGGTTCATCACCCTGCAAGGCATTCAGCGCATTCTGCTGTTCCACCAGTTGGCGGCGAAGCTCAACGGTATCGTCGTCGCCCGCTGCAAACAGCGCGGCACGCAGGCGGATAATCTCCTGCACCAGGTTACGTTCCTCTTCCCAACGCTGGGTCAGGGTTTCGCGTTTTGTTTCATACGCGTCGCGATCTGCAAGTAATGCCGTGACGCGATCGACGTCACCGGCCCCCACGCGGGCTTCGCGCTCCGCTATCTCAATTTCCACGTCCAGCGCGGCAAGATGGCGCAGGCAGTCTTCCAGCTGCGCAGGTGGCGCGCTCTGGCTGACCGCGACGCGGGCACAGGCGGTATCAAGCAATGCAACAGCTTTGTCCGGTAGCTGACGCGCCGGAATGTAGCGATGCGACAGCTTCACCGCCGCGCTGACCGCTTCGTCCAGCAACAGGACCTGGTGATGGGTCTCCAGCGGCGAAACGGTACTACGCAGCATCAGAATGGCTTTGGCTTCATCCGGCTCGTGAACCTGAACTGTCTGGAAACGCCGGGTCAGCGCCGGATCTTTCTCAATGTATTTTTTGTACTCTGCCCAGGTCGTGGCCCCAATGGTACGCAGTTGCCCGCGAGCCAGGGCAGGCTTCAGCAGGTTTGCCGCATCACCGGTCCCCTGCTGGCCACCTGCACCAATCAGAGTGTGGATCTCATCAATGAACAGAATGATCGGTGTAGCGCTGGACTGCACTTCATTGATTAATGCCTGCAGACGTGCTTCGAACTCGCCTTTCATGCCTGCGCCAGCCTGCAGCATGCCGATATCCAGCAGCCAGAGTTGAATATTTTGCAACGGTTCCGGCACGTCGCCGTCGGCGATACGCAACGCCAGTCCTTCCACTACCGCCGTTTTCCCGACCCCGGCTTCTCCGGTCAGCAGCGGGTTGTTCTGGCGGCGGCGCATCAGAATGTCGACCATCTGGCGGATCTCTTCATCACGCCCGACCACCGGGTCAATTTTCCCTTCACGGGCACGCGCAGTCAGGTCCTGACCATACTGAGCCAGCGTGCCCTGTGCAGCCGGTACTGCACCTGCTGGCACATCCGCTGCGGCAGCAGCCTGCTGCGTCTCTTTGCTGTTGGCGCAAATAGCGTCGAACTGCTCAATCAGCACCTCGACATTCAGACGAGTAAACTGCGCAGAGATGCTTTTCAGCACGTTAGCCAGATTCCAGGTTTTCAGTATGCCGATCAGCAAATGCCCGCCACGAATACGGCTGACGCCAAACTTCAGCGAACCGAACACCCAGGCACGTTCCACAGCGCTGTCAATATGTTCAGAGAGATCGGAAACGGAACTCGCGCCGCGCGGAAGTGCGTCCAGCGCGGCCACGATATCACGCGTCAGTTGCTGTTCGTCGAGACCAAAGTGGCGGATGACCTGCTGCAGATCACCGTCCTGCTGCTGCATCAACTGATGCAGCCAGTGCACCAGCTCAACATAGGGGTTGCCGCGCAGCTTGCAGAACGCAGTGGCGCTTTCCAGAGAGGTAAATAACAGCGTATCCAGTTTGCCGAAAAGCACGGCACGGCTAATTTCTGACATGTTAGTTTCCATTAACAATAATTCGGTATACGGAAGGATTACCGCTCTGCGCGATACACCAGGTCGCCACGCGGGACAGGCTGCGGCTGAAGCCCAAGCCAGGTGTTATAGCCTAATCGCCCGGCGCTGCCGAGCGTGGTGCCCTTTACCGCGTCTTCACGCAGGATCACCCGTGTTTCCCATTCAAACTCCACCCCAAGATACTGGCGCACCCAGTCACGCAGCTCGGTGACCCACGCTTCGCCCGGCAGAAAACGGTTGTACTCCTCCGCGCTCAGCGGGCCAATGTCGATGCGAAACTTGTGCTGCACGTCGCGGACGGCGACACCAAGAAACGCAGATTCGCCCATACGTGGCAAACGACGTCCTTCGCCTAACTGTGCCTGCTCACGCGGTGAAAGCGGCATCCACTGCGGCACGTTGCTTACCAGTTTGACCGGCGCTTTAAAATAGTTGCGCAGGATCTTCTCCAGCCCCTCGGGATCCCGCCCGTGACGGGTCAGGTGCCCGGCGTGGGTAAAGCGTGCATGCGAGCTCAGGCTGCCTTTTTCCATTTGGCCCGGCTGCCCCATGCCAATCAGCGACGCCAGATACCCCTCAAAGCGCTTGTTATCGGCACGGTCCAGAGAGACCGCAGGCTGCGCATCCGCCCACGCGCGATAAAACAGCAGCGTCAGACGATGATGGAACAGATCGGCAAACGCACTCAGGCTGGTGTCCTGATGATGATGAATACGCTCGCGGGCGTACTCGGTCATGTGTACCGGCAGCGGGCCATTAGGGCCAAACAGACCGAAGCTGAGGATAGACACCTCATGCAGCCCGCTTTCCTCCCGCAGACCGACTTGTGCCACCGTCGACGGCGCAAAACTCATCGACGGCTGCTGACCGATGCGTAACGGCTCAAACTTTGGCAGTGGCGCGCGTCCCAGCGGGTAGCGCTCGCCGCCCTGAGCATCAATACGCCTTAAGAGCTGGAACAGATCGTAGCGCCACGGGGTCTCGCGAACGCCATGCCAGAACGTATCCGACAGCGGCGTCAGACGCTGGACACGCAGCGGTGCGACAGCAACATCACTCATAGCAGCGCCCTTTTACCCATCCGCGGCGCCCAGTAGCCGATCTCGCCGCGCTGCTGACTTTGCAGGGTGAACTCAGTGAAGCTGTTGATCGACACCAGCCGGGCAAACAGGCGCTCCAGCACGCTGCCAAAAAGCCAGGGGCTGGCACCGGAAAACGCCCGCTCATCCACCGTCAGGGTAATACCGATCCCACGGGCGAAAACGACCGGACCGGGTTCAGGAACACGACGGTGAACGGGTTCCAGCACGCAGTGACGAACCCCTTCGACCTGACGCGCAACGGGCGTTTCTGCCAGGTTGGCATACAGCCCTAACAGCTGACGCAGCGCAGCCGCGCCCTCTTCATTTTCGCTGTCCATCAGGCTGAGGTAGTTCATCTGCAACTGACTGATAAGCCGCCAGGTACTGAACCCTTCGGCCAGTGCCGGACGCGGTGGCGTTGGGCCTTTACGCAAGGTCAGGGATTTCACCGGCATGGAGTCGGCCATAATGAACTGCCCGAGCTCCTGCTGCAGCATCAGCGGCAGATCACGGCTGGTGCACAACACCTCGGCAGAGATGTAGCGCAGGTTTTCCTGCCAGGGTGCATGCTGTTCATCCACCAGCGAAACAAAGACCTCCGAGCCGATATAACCGGTACGAGTGCCGTACCGCAGAGCATGTTCTGAGAGCACGCGCTGTTCCCGGCGCTGAGAAAAATAGGCACCGTAATTGCCTGCATCGCCGCTCCAGGTGCTCCAGAAGGGACGAAACGTCTGGTCGTCACGCTGGCCATCGACACTGCCGAAGATTTTTTTCACCGCGTAAATTTCATAATCCAGCGGACGAATGTTATCCACCACCAGATGGTATTCATGCTGACCGTCGTTGAGCTTTTGCCGCGCCGCCACTTTCGGGAACAGGTTGATCACCGGCGTACAGTGCAACGCCAGATGACTGGCATCAACGACGCGCTCCAGTTGCTCATCCGACTTATCCAGCAGAATGAAAATATCGAAGGCTTTTTCGTCTTCGCAGCGCTGAATAAGCCTGCTCAGACCGCTCAGGCTGATGAAGCGGAAACGTGCCGGAAAAGCAAAATACTCCTGCAACAGGCGATAACCGTCAAAGTTACGCAGATCGTCCGGGAGCAGCGCCTGATCCGGTTCAAAGCCCTCCTGACGCAAAGCATCAGACGCCAGCACTTGTTGCTGCGGCTGCGGGCTGACCGTCTGGCAGACGATCCCGGCGTGGTGCTCCATCACCAGCTCCAGCAGCTTCAGCGCTTCAATGTCAGGACCGCCGAGGAAAAATTCCAGACGGTCGAATTCCAGGTGGCCGAGGTTTTGCGGGCCGTCGCAGGCGATGCGGATCCGCAAAGCGCTGTTGATCCCCCGTTGGCTCAGGCCCAGTTGCGCCAGTGGCAGGTCAGCAGGCACCCCGCCCAGTTCGACTTTCTCGATTTTCAGTGGCAGCAGGTTGACCTCGTGCGCAGTGGTATAGCTGCAGGTCACGCCGGTTTTTTTCAGTGCCAGGCTGTCCATCATAGTGCCGCGCGGCACGATAAAGCCTTTGCTCAGATCACCCCGGCTACTGTCTGGCTGGATTTCAGCAATCGCCATTGAGGGGGTCGGGGCGAGATAGTTCGGCGCAATCATCTCCAGCAGGCGCTGAGAGAAACGCGGAAACTCCGCATCCATTTTCATCTGCACGCGGGACGTCAGGAAGGCAAAGCCCTCCATCAGACGTTCGGTATACGGGTCCGCAACCTCGATGCCACGCATGCCCAGTCGTCCGGCGACTTTAGGGTAGCGTTCTGCAAATTCGGCCCCCATTTCACGCAGGTAGGCCAGTTCACGGTTGTAGTATTCGAGCAGTTTACTTTCCATGATTACCCCGCATCTTTCAGTTCAAAATGGCCGTTTTCCAGATCGACATCGGTGCGAAACAGAAACTCCAGCGGGTATGGCACACACCACAAACGCCCTTTGATTTCGATGGACAGCACATTGTGCAGATCCAGCGAGGAGGTATCCGATACGCAGCGAACCTGCAGCCCTTGCGGCAAAATACGCGGTTCAAAATTGATGATGGCCTCAGTGAGCTTGCGCTGAATGTCATGCCATTCGATATCCGACATTCGCTTCCCGGCCAGCGGCGCAACACCAAAGTTGATCACCGAGCGGTTGACGTGTGGCAACGCACTCAAATCACCGGACGCATCATGGTTAATAGTGTTAAACAGCCATTGCAGATCCCGCAGGACACTGCGACGCAGCGCAGCGTGGGTGATCAGATTGCTGTTGGCCGACTCGCGTTTTTTTTCCGGGTCGTTATCGGTGAGGCGATCCAGCAGTGAGGGCTGCATTTTATCGCGCGCCCCCATCTTCTCCTGCTTGCTACGGGCTTGCCAGCCGCTGCGCAGCAGATCGCCCTCACCCGCAGGATTACTCATGGGCTCCATCCGTTGCAAACGTCACAAGGTTCAGCGACAGTAGCGGGCTTTCGCTTTGCTCGCTCAGCCAGGACTTCTGTCCCATCCCGATATAGAGCGTGCCATCTTTGTCGAGCGGTAACCATTCGGTGGTTCGCCCCAGCTTGATGGCATCAGAGGCATCGGCCGTGAAAGGATATCGCGCCGGGATCTGGCACACCTGTTCCGTACCGTCGGTCAGACGCACCAGCGCATGACGCCAGACGAGATCGGTGACGCTGGCCGGGGCCTGGAAGCGGATTTCTGCGATAGCGCTAAACGGCAGCCAGAAATAGCGACCGTTCATAATGGTTTCACACACCGGACCGAGACGGGCATCACCATCCATCAGCCAGTCAAACGTCTGTGTTTCCTCGTTTTCGAAGGTGATTTGTCCCGGGTTTGCCTGTGCCTGCTCAAGGGCGTCCAGACGCAGTACGGCTGCTTGTTCGCCTTCTTCGCTCAGCGCCGCAGCAAGCGTGGTCAGCCACGGCCACTGGGTTTCAGGCATGGCCGGACGCGCTTGTCCCGCCATTACCTGCGCACGTTGCAACTCGCCCTGGATTGACTGCTCCAGCAGCGTAACTGTTGGCTTTGCCTGAGGTTTCAGCGCCAGCCAGCTTTTCAGTTGGGTCAGCGCACGCGTCCAGTTGCCGCTGAGGGTTAAAAACTGCACGAACGCGGCGCGGAGATCGGCATCTGCTGGACGGGCTTTGATCTCTGCTTCAAGACGCGCCAGCGCATCGTTGAGCGACTCACCCGCCAGGTGTTGATAGAGCGTATTCATAGCCATTCCTTAATTCGCCGCGCGCCACGCACCGACTGCCGGGTCGCGCAGTTGAGGACGCAGGGTATCAATCAGAACGATATTTACCGGGGTGCCGGGGGCAACCCATGCGCTCCAGGTTTTTTTCACTGCCGCAATACGCGCCTGTAGTTTTGCATCGTCGCTGGCGGTTTCACGGGAAATCTCCACCGCTACGGTGCCGTTACTCTTCCAGCTATTGAGGGTGTCGTCGTAAGGCAGGATCATCCAGCTCTGGTCGCTGTTTGGGGTGCTGAATACCATGCGCTCTTTGTTGACGGAGGTGATCAGCGCGTTTTCAGGGTTGGCGCTTTGATTCAGCCCCATTACCGGGAAGCCATGAATGTATGTCACTGCCATCTCTTTCTGCCCGCCGTTACGGGACTGTGAGATGACGGCGTGTCCACTGAGCCAGCTCCCGTTACCGCAGCGGGTGGTGTCAGTATCGGGAATAAACAGCGCCGGTGCTGAGGAGCCCCCTTCCCAGAAGGTGCGCAGGTGGCAACCATCCTGAAGGGTAAATTCCTGCCACGGAGTGCGGTCGGCGGCAGCAGTTTGGGCGGCGATATTCTGGTCCGGCGGCACTAACGCACCGCTGGCTGGGGTTGCGGTTACGGTCGCTGCAGGGGCGGTCTGCTCCTGCTTCACCACCAGTGCCCAATCCTGCGCTTTACCTGCTGTGCCCTGTGCCAGTGTGGTGCCCGCCGGATCGTTAAGCGTCCAGTTGAGCTTATTCACTTTGCTGCACTGGTGTTCCAGCAGAGAACCAAGACGCGGCACAAAGTTCTCCAGAACGGAAACGTCTTTCTTGCCGTTCGCCACAATACGCAGGGCCACCTCTGGCTTACACCAGCTCTGCGGCGTGTTGTCTTTGATGTTGTCGATCCAGATATCCAGCTTCTGCGCAGGTGACTGCACAATGCGGAAATTCTCAGCCTGCGCGGTGGAAGCCACCGTCAGAAGTGCCAAACCCGATAGCCAAAGTTTCATATCGTTCCTTGTGTGTCTAATCAGTTCCGCAGGGAAGAAATTGTGCTGCGTCAGAGAGTGTGTGCAGCAATGTGGTGTCCTGAGGGTTGCCCATCCATACCGCCAGGGCGGTATAGTTATCCTGCGCATTCCCCTCCTGCTCGCCATTCTTTTGAATGATTTGATTCATTAAGGTCAACCATTCTTGCGGTGTGTTGACCATGTGAAGCGATTGTTTCATCTGCTCTTCGCTGACGCCATGCCAGAAACCGTCTGTGCAGAGTAAAAAGGCATCGCCGTCTTCAACCTGTACCACGTCGCTGTAGCTCGCTTCCGGTCCACCGTTTTCAATCCCCAGCGCCAGATACAGCAGGTTGCTGTTCAGGTCGTCGGTCTGGTGTCCGGCATCTTTCATCTGTTGCACCAGGCTGTGGTCGGTGGTGACATGCCACAACCAGCCCCGACGAAACAGATACAGGCGGCTGTCTCCGGCGTGCGCCCAATACGCCAGACCGTAATCCCTGTCAATAAACAGGCTGACCAGCGTCGTGCCCATCCGGCGATAATCCTGTACCGCCTGCTGTTCACTGAGAATGGTGCGGTTCGCCGTTTTCACATAGTCACGTATATGCTGCGCGTTGAGGTGCTTGTCGCCATCGAAGCGGGAGATAATGCTGTTGCGGGCCAGTTCAGCGGCGACGTCACCGCCCGGCAGGCCCGCGATGCCGTCACAGACGACAAAGCAGGCTGAACGTTCCCCAATGGTTTCTCCCGTCTGATCCTGGTTGCTGGCACGCGTCCCCTGGCGGGAGAGAGAAGCCGTTGCGATATTCATTTGTCTTCCGATCCGCTCTGTGAGTCTTTGTACTGATTCACCTCCATGTCATACGCATGAAGGAAGGCTTCGCCGAACAGGGTATGGAAGTCATCCTCAATCTCGCCGGCCGTCTCACCATAGCTGCGGACAAAATAGTCCCACAGGGCGGCTTTGCGGCTGCCCGGTAGCGCCAGACGGGAGGTCATCCCGTTCTGCTTCGCCTGCTCTTCCAGTTGTTCCGGATTAAAGGACTGCAGCATCGCGGCAATAATGGCGCGGATACCGGAGATCATACCCAACTGATGCGCCTGCAAATCGATCAGCGCGTCGCGCACGGATTTTGTTGGCGGCATAAACCCCGGCATCGGGGTGCCGAACATCTGGATCAGTACGGTTTTGCCGGTCGGCAACAGCTTGAACGGGTTGTTGGCATCGTCCAGCACCATGGTCATATCGGCTTTCACGCCGCGCTTGAGGATGGAGCGCGAGGAGAGCAGCGCCACGGTTCCCTGAGAGAACATACCCAGAATCTGCCCCAGTTGACGCATATTTTCACGGTCAAACTGCGGCACCGGCTGCATTTCACTCAGGCCCATGCCTTCCAGTAGCGCCTCCAGCAGCTCGCCCTGCAGCACCTCGCCTTTCTCACCATTGTTTACCGTGGCGGTTGAGGAGGCAGTGTTATTGACTGGATCGATACGCAGACGGCCCTTAGGGGCCTGAGCGCTACTGCGCGCCACAGCCTGCGGCGTAGGCATCGTGAAGCCTGCATAATCTGGTCGCGCGGGCTCTTCTTCTGCACGCGGTGCTTCCTGCGGCTCAGGGGCAAACAGCGGAGACTCAGCCAGCACGTTGTTTTCCTGCTCAGGTTCAGGCACTGGCTGATTGTCGATGATCTCATCCGGATGGGTTAACGGCGTGCCGCCCATCAGCCCGAGTGGGTCATCATTACGTGCAGCTGGCGCACTGGCCTTGCCACCAAACAGGGCCAGCGGATCGAGTTCATCCGTCGCCTCTTCTTCTGGTGCGGGTTTACTCTCTACCGGCGGCACCAGTGTTGACGGGGTAACGTCATCGAAGATGCTCTCTTTTTTGAACAACGCTTCATCGCTGAACAGCGTGTCCGGATCGACATTCTTACGCTCAAGCTTAGGATCGCTGTCGTTGAACATCGCCAGCGGATCTTCAGCGTTACGCTCCGGGGCCGCAGGCTGGGAGAAGGGATCGTGCGAAGCTGCAGGCTGCGGTTTTGTGCGGTTGCTGGAGATACTGTCGGAGATAGAGAACTCCTGCATCAGGTTATCCCAGATTTCCGTTGGCACAGCTGTCGGTTCTGCTTTCGCTCGTGGTGCTGCACTCACAGGCTTCGGTTGCGGAGCGGGTGCGGGTGCGACAGTCGGACGCGCCTGCTGCTGCATGCTGGCCGCCATACGGCTCACGGGCTGCGTGTCGTGGATCAGCTCAGTCACTTCGAGGCGGTAGTCATCAATACCGAGAATGTCGCCATCCTGCAGTTCAACCTGACGCCCCCGCTCCAGCGGAATGTCATTTAATACCACGCGGGTGACGCTGCCACGGTTGGTCACGCGGCATTCACCCTGGGCGTCAACGTGAACAATGGCCTGCAGACGAGAGATAGTGCGGTCATTATCCGGCAACACCAGGTTGTTATCCGTACCGCGCCCAATGGTGCCGCCCGGGGCGTAAAAATCACAGCTGCTTTGTGGCGGCTGATGACCAGGTTTTGTAGAAATAATCGTGAATCGCATGGCGTATTCCTGCTGGTATGATTAGCGCTCAAACGCTGCCGCTCTCGAGGGTGAAAACGGCGGCGTTTGAGAAAGAGAATATCAAAAAACTATTTAATGAAGGTTATAAAATACAATCCAACTATGAGCCACAGAGTGAATATTAACGCCTGTAATTTATAACGACGATGTAACTTTAGTATCCAGCCAATTCTTTCATCCGGCAACGACTGCACGTATTTATAAGTTTCTTCCTGCACCGGTATTTCATGAGTGAACTTCATTTTCACGCCTTTATAAAGGCGTACAAACCAGATTATTTTTTGATAATTAGTCAGTGAACCCAAAAAAGAAGCGTAATTTGTCACAAGATCCAGGTTATATCCTTTGCGTCGGTAGTCAGAAAGCAACTGATTATAATCAGCCTCGTGTTTTTTGAAGTCACGAGAATTGAACAGATCCATAACCACAACAATAATAAATAAAGCCACAATAAGGAATAACAGTAAACTCTCTATATTCACCATAGCTTACTACCACGAGAGGATTTATACTTTATTAATACCAGTCAAGACTAAAAGCAGTATAAAAACAGCCGCCGTGAATTTTATTTTTTTGTCATAAGAATAAACCCAGGAGAGCTCAGAATCGGACAAAATGTTATGGCACGAATGGGAATGAAGCATTCGAGAGTTGGTTAGTTTAACGTCCCTACCCCGTAACAGTCTGGATAATATTGTAACACGAAAACCAAAACCCCAGAAACCCAAACCTTCCCAAAGTTGATAGTCCTCTTTCGTTAACAACCCAATCTGCGTTAATGAATTATATACTTTCGATACTTCACTTGAGTGCTTTCGATAATCAACATAGAAAGTAACAGCCAGGGTCAAAAAGAGAACAAACAGAAAAATCATAAAAATGGAGAAAATATCATTAACAACCACATTCATTTCCTGCCGTACCTATGTTTACTCTGCAGTAAGATGCTGCTTACTTACTCAATTTTAATGAGCGATGCCACCCCATTTTTATCTTTATTAAATATAAAACGTGCAGCATAACGTTTAGAATTATTATCCCTTATCACCTTGACCACAGCATCATATTCCCCAGTCTGCCAGTCAACTTTTTTCCAGCTAATGCATTCGCCAGAGATTAGGCTCCCTAATGGAGAAGATGTATGGGGTGAAAAAACTGTTTCCCATTGTTCACCGACACGTTTCATTACCGAAGGTTCGTAAATGAATAGTGTTTCTCTGGATTTCAAATCCCCCGGGATACCAAAACAGGGAACGTCGTTTACTAACGTAACCGTAAGATTCTCATACTGTGCAGGATGCGAGATGCAAGCACTACACAATAATGCAATCGATACGACACTTATCACTCGTAACATGATTAACCCGAAGCAGAACCTGGATCACGCATCATGGCCGGGGATATCCCCGGCCATAGATGAACAATTACGCTTCTTTGTTCTCTTTGATGTTCCAGCCAGCGCTGCTTTCAGCACCTTTACCACCAGAAGTGGTCTGCTCCCAGTACTGCTGTTTCACTTTCGCAGCCTGGAATGCGTAGGTCACACCAACGGTATCGCCGTTATCTGCACCGGTGTACTGAACAGACGTTACCAGAACGTCTTCCAGTGTGATGCGGGAGTATTCTACCTGCTGGCCACCGGCTTTACAGACGGACAGCTCAACTTTGGTCAGGTGTTTACCGCTGGCGCAGTGTTTCAGGATTGCTGTAGTGGATTTGTCAATCAGAGCGTTAACGTGCAGATCGTTAAAGTTAACTTTACCGGCACCACCGCCACCGCCGACGCTCATATTACCTGGCTGGGAAGCGCCCCAGGAGAAGGAGGTAATATCAGTCCAGCCGGTGTGGTTAGAATCTTTAGATTCGCCCGTAACACCCTCGACCTTCAGAAACATATCAATAGCCATAATATCTACTCTTCGTGGATGAACAATATTGCTTTCGAAAAAGCACTTATATGGCAAACAGGAAAGCATGGGGCTGAATAAAACCGTCCATATTTTACCTCTGCCTCATATCAAACGACTCATGTCATTTGACAGTCTTACACTCCCCCTGAATGAACGGAAAGAATGTGAAGTCTTTTACTATTGCGGATTATCCTGAAGCCACGTGCGGTCAGGATTTCCTGTAATCAATTGCGGAACCAGTTTATTAAGTTCGTCACTGTGGTAAAGACGTAAACAATTTAATGTCACGCCTTTTACATCAGCCTCTCGCTCCGAGTGGAAACCGTTAATTTTGTTTTTATATTTTCCAATAATGGCGTTAACTTTGTCAGTACCGTTTTCAGCATCAAACGGTATCCATTCGATGAATGCACTCGCACTGCGGGCCGCATCGACAGAGAACTGGCTACCCTTATCTGCTACCTGCGCAAGGCAGCGCGCCAGGACAAAATCTTTGACCACCTGCCGGTATGTTTGCTGCTGATAAAAATCTACGTGTGGGTTATCACCGTGGGCAGAAAAACATAAGCAAGTGAGCAAAATAAATGCTGTCTTTAGATACCTGAATGAAATTATTTTAATTCCCAAAACCAGATTTCCTGACAGTACGGAAAGCAATCGGAGTTACATATAAACGAGTTATTACTCAGAGGCTCGATAAGGTCGATATGCCCACCGCCATACCCATCAATTTTATTGAAGAAAACAACACCTTTTCGACCCAACATTGCGCGCGCACCCGCCTCGCGGTCTTTAAAGATTTCTGCCTTGCCAAATACATGGGATTTATAAAGTTGATCGGCAAGTAATTTTGCGCCAGGTTCGATTGTTTTTCCTTTATAGGGACCCGAGTTTATGGGTAAACGACCTGTGAATTCAACATTACATTTTAACAATGCCAGACTCATTCTTACCGCGCAGGTATTTTCGTATGCCGGTTGCTGCTTGATAATTGTTGAATAATCATAGCCAATTTCTGAGAAGACCTGTTCACCCGAGGCAAAACCCGCGCGCGTATGATTTGAAGAGTAATGCTGACGTTTTAGTTGTTCGTATAATGGTCTCATTTATCACTCTCCTTTTTGCACGGGCGTAATTCTTTCATTCCGTCAATGATGATTTTTGAAGCGCGTTCATCGCCTTGCTGTTTCGATAAGTTCGCAAAACGAGAATAGAGAAACTCATGTAGAGTATTTGGCAAAAAAGGCCTGCCGTTGCACCATGCAGTGCCCTCAGACGCGTCGACTACGCCGAGAAGATACATATTTGCCTTGATGCGTTCACGTTCATTCGTTTTCGACAGCCAGGCTTTAGCGAAACGATCTGCACTCAAATTTAAATCGTATCCCGTTAACAACATCGGATCGCGTTGGAAGTTTGATGTGTCATCCTGAGGCAATGCTTCAGCTTGTGGGTATTTATAATTTCCAGCGTCCGCGCTTGCCAGAGTAGAAACTGCCAGCAAACTGGTTGCGATCAAAAGTATATGTTTCACCGTATATCCTTATTCACTGACAGAAATTAGCTAAGCTCTTTACGTTCAAATGGCCGGCTCCTTCGAGCCGGCAATCGTCATCACGCGTCTTTCGTCTTCAGCGACGGCAGTTTAGAAACCAGGCGCAGGGAAACGGTCAGACCCTCCAGCTGGTAGTGTGGGCGCAGGAAGAACTTCGCGGCGTAGTAGCCCGGGTTGTCTTCGATTTCCTGCACCTGCACTTCCGCAGCCGCCAGCGGCTTACGGGACTTGGTCTCCTGGGAGGAGTTAGCCGGGTCACCGTCGACGTAGTTCATGACCCAGTCGTTCAGCCAGCGTTCCATCTCTTCGCGCTCGCGGAAGGAGCCGATTTTGTCGCGCACGATGCACTTCAGGTAGTGCGCAAAGCGGCAGCAGGCGAACAGATACGGCAGGCGTGATGCCAGACGCGCATTGGCGGTGGCATCCGGGTCGTGGTACTCGGCCGGTTTCTGCAGAGACTGTGCGCCGATGAAGGCCGCAAAGTCGGAGTTTTTGCGGTGAACCAATGGCATAAAGCCGTTTTTCGCCAGCTCGGCTTCACGACGATCGCTGATGGCGATCTCGGTCGGGCACTTCATGTCCACGCCGCCGTCATCGCTCGGGAAGGTGTGGCATGGCAGGTTTTCTACCGCCCCGCCAGACTCCACGCCGCGAATCGAAGTGCACCAGCCGTACTCTTTGAAAGAGCGGTTGATGTTGGCAGCCATCGCATACGCCGCGTTCGCCCAGGAGTAGCTGTTGTGGTTCGCGCCGTCGGTCTGCTCTTCAAAGTCAAAGCTGTCGACCGGATTAGTGCGAATGCCGTATGGCAGACGTGACAGGAAGCGTGGCATCACCAGACCCAGATAGCGGGCATCTTCAGATTCACGCAGTGAACGCCAGGCGGCGTATTCGGTGTTCTGGAAGATCTTGGTCAGGTCGCGCGGGTTAGCCAGCTCCTGCCAGGATTCCATCTGCATCACGCCCGGTGCGGTACCGGTGATAAACGGACAGTGCGCCGCAGAGCTGATGCGCGCCATTTCACCCAGCAGCTCAACGTCCTGCGGGCTGTGGTCGAAGTAGTAGTCACCAACGATGCAGCCAAACGGCTCACCACCAAACTGACCGTACTCCTGCTCGTAGATTTTCTTGAAGATCGGGCTCTGGTCCCAGCCCACGCCTTTATAGCGTTTCAGAGTGCGACCCAGCTCCTGCTTGGAGATGCTCATAAAGCGGATCTTCAGCATCTCGTCGGTTTCAGTGTTGTTCACCAGGTAGCTCAGACCGCGCCAGGCGCTTTCCAGTTTCTGAAACTCGTCGTGGTGAATGATCTGGTTCACCTGCTGAGACAGCTGTTCGTCGATACCAGCAATCAGGTTCTGGATGGTGCGATAGGTGTCGTTCGAGAAGGTGACGGTATTTTCCAGCGCCTGCTGCGCCAGAGTTTTGACCGCGCTTTCTACAGCGGAACGCGCCTGATCGGTTTTAGGACGGAACTCTTTGTTCAGCAGCGCGCTGAATTCATCCTGGCTGAACGCCTGACCCGCCTGTTGCTCATGTTGTTGAGTCTGGTTGCTCATCGATTATTCCTCGCTACCTTTCGCACTTTCGTCATTTTTCGGCAACTGGCTCAGAGATTTGAGCAGCGTCGGATCCTGGAGAATTTTCGCGATCAGCTCTTCCGCGCCGTTTTTACCGTCCATATAGGTCAGCAGGTTAGAGAGCTGTGTACGGGCTTCCAGCAGCTTGTTCAGCGGTTCAACCTTACGTGCCACTGCATCTGGCAGGAAGTCGTCCATGCTGTCGAAGGTCAGATCGACATTGAGCTTACCTTCGCCGGTCAGGGTGTTATCAACCTGGAACGCCACACGCGGCTTAAGTGCCTTCATGCGTTCGTCAAAGTTGTCGATGTCGATTTCGAGGAATTTACGCTCATCCACGGCCGGCAGGTTTTCCACCGGTTTGCCGACCAGATCGGCCATGACGCCCATTACAAACGGCAGCTGAATTTTACGTTCTGCACCGTAGATCTCTACGTCGTACTCAATCTGCACGCGGGGGGCACGGTTACGTGCGATGAATTTCTGCCCACTGTTACTCATTGCCATGATGTTCTCCATCAAAGATGCGCGGTGAAGTTGAAACGGCAGGCTCCATGCCTGTCGTCATAATGCCTGGACGCGTTATTCGCGGCGTCCAAAGATGTTTTCCAGTTGGTTAACGCCGTCCGGCGCCAGGTCGCGAATAATGTCCATAAAGTTGAGTTCTGACAGCCGCTGTACCCGTTCAATCATCAGCGGCGCAGGGTGACTCGGTTCGTACTGCGCAAAATACTGCTTCGCTTTTTCCAGCATCAGCTGCGCATCGGCGCGGCTGGTGACCTGCACACTGCGCCAGTCGGTGACCTGCTGAACAGGCTGCGCTGCCACCTGTTGCTGCTCAGTATGTTGTTCAGCCTGCGCTTCACGGTTTGGCAGCAACTTGCTGATGTCGGTCACCTGACAAGCTCCGGCGACCAGCCCCACGGTTTTCAGCAACTGCTCCATTTCGGGTACACCGCTTTCACCGAGATACCCGGTGAGGAGATCGCGAATGGCCTGCAGTCGTTCGTGAATGACGATAACCGCGGTGGTACCTGGCTGGTCGCCGCGAGCCAGTTCGTCAATCAGTCGTGGACGGCCACCCGGATAATCCGGACATTCGGTCTTGCTGCCATCCAGCAGCGCCTGGGCATCCCGGAGCGAAATTTCATCGCCGTTTGAACGCAGCAGCGAAGCGTTACGCACGGCGACGGTGAGGTCAGATTTATCGCTCAGCGCGGCCAGAGCGTTAATGCGATAGAACGGATCAGTTTCGCCATACTCTTCCAGCAGCGGATAAAGCGGCTCCCAGTAACGACTGATAGCCTCCTGCACCAGTAATAACCCGTCTGCGTAACCTGCCAGGCCGCGACGGCGGGTCCAGGCATGCGTGAGTGCCAGCAGTACGCGAAGATCTTTGGTGCGGGTCAGCAGGCTGGTGGCGAACTTTTCTACCGTGTTCCAGTCAGCAGGCTCTGCGGGGATAATGGTGTCGCCAAACTGCTGTTCTGCTTTCCCCTGACTGGCCTGATTCATGATCTGGAAGTCAGCGTCGTACTCCAGGTTTTCGCCGCAGGGTTTGTCGGGGCTTATTGGCGCGAGAAATTCTTCGATATTCATGAGTTCCCTGCTTATTCAAACATGGGCGGATAGAGACCGTGACGGCCCGGGCGGGCGCCCCCTGCAGGGTCGAACAGCAGAGTGAAAAGCTGCCCGGTAAAGTTACCGCTGTGCACGTGGGTGTACAGCGGATAACCATCGCAGCGGTTAGTCCACCAGTAGCTGGTCTGGCGCAGCGGATCAAAGCACTCCGCGGCCTGGGGCCAGCCCAGCGTGTTCTGACCGTCCTCGTCATAACCAATCACATCAAGGATGTCAGAACGCTTTTGCGGCTCGACAGGCTGCGGCGCCGGAATGGTCATCAGCATCTCATCCAGCTGCGAGGCGGAAAAACTGTTGCGCACCGCGTGCAAACCCAGGCGCCCAATCTGCTGATACCAGCTTTCAGCCTGGCTGAGCAGGCTCGTCGACCACTCTGTCGGGGCGAAGCTCAGTTGAATACAAACCGGGTATTGTCGACCAACACTGTCACGGCCGGGCAGCAGACAGCCCATCTGGATCATCTGGCTGCCCAGCATCGGGGGGACAACAAAATTCCAGACCGGTGCTTTATTGAACTGGCGCTCGCCGCTGCGCTGCTCTTCCTGCTGCCAGGCCAGCAGGCCGACCTGAAACCAGTGTGACCACTGGCGCTGTAGGGTGTCAGGAAAGCGACGCTGCAAAAAATCTCCGGCGCTGGGTAACTTGCCATACCAGCTGTAGCGGTTCATCGCAGAGGTATTCGTCATACGGCTGTCCTTGCGGTTATGGGCATGAGAAACGAGGAAGCTGGAACGGGTTGCGAATGCTGTTTGGCGCAAACTCCAGCGTGACCTGATGTCCGTCGACGTTGAACGTGGCCTGACGGCTCAGACTACCTGCTCCCGGGCTGGTGCTCGCTTTATCGAAAAAGCGGTTTAGCGCCCAGGCACCGTTGGTCACCAGCGTCGCCGTACTGCCATTCGCCAGCCCCAGTTGCATACGTACCTGATTGGTACCACCCGGCCCTGGCCAGTTCATGATCTGCACCGCCTGAGGACCATGGCTGTAGCGCAGTTGCTGGCCATCAACGTCCAGCGTCAGGTTCAGAATGGTGTTATCCATGCGCACGGTGCGGACCGTCACTTTGAAAGACGGGGTCGTGGCACCGTTTGCAAAGAAGGCATCACGGATCGACTGGGCCTGCTGGAACGGTCTCAGCAGACCTTCACTTCCTGGCAGCGTTTTACCGTCGATGCCCGGCATAAAGCGCCAGTTTGCCTGGGTGGTGTCCACTTTATTGGTTAGATTGTCGCGGAAGAAGGCATCCATCAGCCCGGTTCCCGGCGCAAACATACGCGCGAGATCGTCAGGAGTGACCTCGGTGCTGGCGCTGCGCACCAGCGGGTAGCGACCGGCAATCGCCTGACGACAGAATCCACCCACTTCGACATTGATCCGCTTACGCACATTGTCCAGATCACGGCGCTGGGTATCGCTGCTGGCTCCCACCGCCATGTTGCTGAACATGGTTTGCAGCCCACCCGGCAGACGACCGGCACTGGCCTGCAGACGGCTTATCGCCTCACCACCCGGTGCCGGCATACCACTGTTGGCGGCATCCTGGACGGCGGTCAGGTAACGATAAAGCTCATCTACCTGCTTAAGAAAGTCATCAAAGACGATAGTCTTGCCGCCCTTCTCCAGCGGTTGCGCCAGCTCAATCAGCGGGGCGTAGTGATCGGTAACCAGTTGTTCCGGTGACTGGGCGACAACGGCAGCTTGTGACGGAGCAGAGTTGTTATTGCTGAACAGCGTTTCCAGCGTGCGGGTAGCGCGGTTGCTTTGATCCTGTGCTTTACCGGCATTGTCTGCTGCTGGCACATCACGAGACAGCGTCAGTACCTGACTCAGGCTCAGCACCAGACGGCGCAGTGGTGAGTTTGTGCCAGAAAGCAGACGCGCGGTGTTGATGCGCTGAGAAAGGTCGGCACTGTTGTTAAGCTGAATGTCGGCGAGATAGGGATCCCAGTTCGCGATAAAGTCACGCATGTAGAGCTGGCGCACGTCGTTATCGATCTGCTGTTTATCTTCCGGCGCCATGGAAGCACCCAGAACCCAGGCGTCGTCCTCATGCAGGGCGGTGGTCACACTGTTAATCTGGCCGTTAAAGCTTTTCCAGTAGCCGTCCGGAGTATAGAGCCCCGGCACACCCTCGCTCACTGGTTTGCCACTTTTACGTGAAAATACCAGTTCGCTCTGCGGTCCTCCCAGGTCGGTAAGAGACACCGGCTTCAGATTTTCATCATGCTCCAGCAGACGCTTCAGACGACCATACACGCGGGTGGAGAGCGGCTGCTGGTTGATCAGCGCTCTTTCGCGGGTAACCAGAGATTCGTCCTGGGCGTACGGGGAGGCCTGAATTTTCGGCTCCAGCAACTGAGTCAGGTGCCATTCAAGCTGTTGCAGCTGTGCCTTCGTTACGTTTTGCGGCAGGTTCCGCTGCAGATTGAGCATCACCCACGAATGCAGGAATTTACCGTCGTAGTGCTTCGGCTGATACAGCATCTGATAGGCTTTTAACGCTTCATAGCT
The DNA here is from genome assembly GCF_012241585.1 of Pantoea sp. LS15. Taxonomy (NCBI): domain Bacteria; kingdom Pseudomonadati; phylum Pseudomonadota; class Gammaproteobacteria; order Enterobacterales; family Erwiniaceae; genus Pantoea; species Pantoea sp. LS15. The sequence continues at coordinate 96,310 of NZ_JAAVXA010000001.1, read as the reverse complement.
GTATTCCGTATCGCTACCGTTGTCGTTACGAAGCCAGGTGGTGATGTGCATGGCGACAGCAGGTAACAGCATCTGATCCAGCGCTTTCTGGTACAGAGACTGCGATGCATCACTGACGTCATCCCCACGATAAAGCCCCATACGGCGGGATACTGGCGGATCGTTTACATCAAACGCGTCACTCTTCGGCAGGTCCACCAGACCATTGAGCAGAGGCAACAGATCAAACAGGTCACGCTGAGGCTGATTCTGTAACGCTTTGCTCTGCTGATCCAGCAGCGGCACCTTCGCATCGACCTCTTCCAGATACGCCTTGTTTTTGGCGTAGCTGGTCAGCCACAGTCCACCGAGGATCACCAGCAGAGACAGCAGTGCTGCATAGCCGGACCATATCACCGCCCGGTTGCGCAGTTCCCACCAGCGGTTTTCTCCGGCAATACCTGCTTCCTGGAAAATGACGTTTTGCAACATATTCTTGATGAAGAAGCTCTGGCCTTTCGCACCAGGAATGGGGGCCTCTTTGCTGACTGCATCCCAGCTATCGCCCTCGGCACCTTCAGGTAAAGAGAGCGCGCGGTTCAGTTCGCCCATCACGCGGTCGAACGGCATGCCCTCCTGGGTCCCGCTGGCGAAGTAGATCCCGCGCGGGGAAAACTCAGTTTCGAAATTCGAACGGGCGAAGACCGTGCTCAGGTAGTCCGCCAGCAGCGGACGCAGCGCGGCAAACTCCTGCGGAAAGAGATAGGCTTCGGCGCGGGTTTTCGCATCATGCTCTTTCAGCATGGTTTCCGGCAGCCCGGCATCCAGGCGCTGCTGTAGCAGAGAAAACTCCTGCTGGAAGTTGCCCATCAGGTCGTAATCGGCGTGTCTGGTTTGCTCCCACGGCAGCGTAAAGCCCCAGATCTGATCGCGCTGGGCTTTGTCGTAGTCGGCAAACCAGGCACGGAAGCCTTTAAGCAGGTCAGCCTTGGTCACCATCACATAAACCGGGAAGCGGATGCCCAGTTGTTCATGCAGCTCAGACAGACGCTGACGCAGATTCACCGCCTGCTGGCGGGACGCCTCGGCAGACTGGGTGAGCAGGTCAGAAATGCTGATAGTGATGATGACACCGTTGATCGGCTGGCGGCGGCGATACTTACGCAGTAACCCCATGAATTCCAGCCATTCTCCGGCATCCTGTATCTGCTCGCTCTCCTGAGTGGTATAGCGACCCGCCGTATCCAGCAGCACCGCCTCGTTAGTGAACCACCAGTCGCAGTTACGTGTGCCACCAATACCCCGCAGCGCAGTCTTACCGAAACGATCGGCCAACGGGAACTGCAGCCCGGAGTTGACCAGCGCCGTGGTTTTACCGGAACCCGGTGCACCAATAATGACGTACCACGGCAGTTGATACAGATATTGCGTGCTGAAGCGCTGCGTCCACTGGGCACTCTGCCCCGCTTTGCTGAAGTGCGCTTTTTTCAGCATCTGCGCGGCTTCATCAAAACGGCTGGCGAGGATCTGCTCCTCACTATTCAGTCGTTTCTGCGGATCTGCGGCTTCCGCTTTGCTCGTGTTCTCATTGAGCTTGTCCATCAGCTTGCGGTTCAGCCAGGCATTGTACAACCGCGGCAGGATATGGCCCTGCGCCCAGAGCAGATAGACCACAGCGATGCTGATGATACGGTTTTGTTCAGACTCAAGCGGTCGGGTGTCCACGATGGACAACAGTGGACCGATCATCCAGATCACCGCCGCAAGCGCCGTTACGCCGAGGAAGCTCCACAGAATGCGGTTGGTCAAAATGGAAAGAAGTGTAGTCAGCATCCTTAGTTTCCTTGCGGCAATCCGTTCAGCTCAGCCTGCGTATTTTCAGGCGACACCAGCAGAGTAATTTCCACACGGCGGTTACGGGCGCGGTTTTCAGGCGTATCGTTTGGTGCTACTGGGTTAATTTCGCCCCGCCCTTCCGCTTTCACACGATCAGGCCGGGAGAGGCTTCCCTGCAGCATGTTCTGTACAGACCGGGCACGTTCCAGAGAAAGTTCATAGTTAGAGGCAAAGCGCGCGCTGCGAATCGGCACGTTGTCGCTGTAGCCCACCACCAGAATTTTGCCGCTGACGTTATTCATTGCCTGCGCAATACGGTTGATCACCGGTTCATAGCGATCACGCACAACGGTGGAGGCAGAGGCAAACAGCCCGTCACCTTTCAGGATCACGACGCTACGGTCCGCTTCGTCTTTCACCGCGACCAGACCCGCCTCGATTTCAGGTTTCAGGAACCCGCGCAGGTTCAACACCGCAGGTAGCTGACGGGCCGGCTGCTGGATGGTGGTTTCCGGTAACTGGGACTGGTAAATCTTCGCCAGCACCGGGTTGGTGTTATCGCCAAGACGCCAGTTAAGCACGATATAAAACAGACAGGCGATAAACCCGACCAGGGCTACGCAGGCCCAGAGGGGTACCATCGGGCGCCACAATTTGCGCAGCACCGGACGATCTTCCGGATGGGGGGAAAGCGGTGGCGGATAGCTGCCACGTACGCCACGGATCATCTGCCAGAGTCGCTGCTTGATCGTCTCGAGCTGGGTGCGGCCATTATCCAGCACCCGATAACGCCCTTCGAAGCCGAGCAGCAGACAGTAGTTGATCATCTCCAGCAGCAGAATATGTTCGCGTGGGTTTTGCGACAGACGCGCCAGCAACTGGAAGAACTTTTCACCGCCCCAGGTTTCGTTATGGAACGTCACCAGCAGGCCGTTGCTTGACCAGACGCCGCTACTGCCCCAGGGGGTCAGCGCAGCCGCTTCATCCAGTGCCGTACACAGGCAGTAACGCGCCCCGACGATCACCTCATAGGCGAGGCCAGCCTGCTGACAGCGGACTTCGAAACGGCGAATTTCATCGATCAGACGCTGGCGTAATGCCACCTGATCGTCATGAGACACCGAATGACGGATCTGCGGAATCGCATTGAGCAGCGGATTAGCGGCCGCCACCAGCGGATTGTTACTACTGGCTCCGGTAATCGCGGCATCACTGCCGGTATCCTGTCGTTCCTGCATATTTAGCGCTCGCTATATTATTCTGTCGGGCTACGGATGGCCCAAAACTCCATATCCAGTCCCGGGAATTCCCCTGCAAGATGCAGGGCAAATGCACCGGACTTATCCATCTCGTGCCACAGCTCACTGCCTTTCTCCAGCTCAAAGTAGCTGTAGCCCGCATGCCATGGGATCTGCGGCGGCGCAACCGGCATGGCGCGCAGCATAATGCCAGGCAGTTGCAACTGGACCAGATCGCGGATTTTCGATACCGGCGCGATCTTCATCTGAGCAGGGAAATGAGTTTGCAGGTGTTCGCCTGGCACACTGGCTTTTACCGCCAGTACGAAGCCAAACTCGCGCACCATGCTGGTTTCAGGCACCGTGGCGATGTTCAGACCGTGGGAGCGCTCGTTAAGCGGCAACTGAATCGCGTGATCTTCCATCACCAGCGACAGCCCCTGACGTAACATCAGCATCAACTTGCTGAAGCAGTTCGCGAGATCGTCATGATCGTAAATCGGCAGAATGTTTTCGGCGTGACGTTGCGAGGTCCAGGTGGCGAGTTCGGTCGCAAACGGGAGCCAGCTGCGCCAGAGCGTTTCCGGGTGTAGCAACGGCAGCGTTTTTAAGTGAGATACTTCACCCAGATGGCGGTTCACCAGCGACAACAGCGTAAATTCGATCAGTTCAGAGGTGTTAAAGCGGCCAGGCTGACGCAGACGACCGCCAATCTGCTGACTGCGCTGCACCAGTAAGCCGTGAAGATCGTTGATCATGCTGTAGATCTGCGGGCTGTTATTGGCGTTCAGCATCGGCGGAATGTAGCTGTTATCGAGTCGCACGAGGTTATCGTTACGTTTCTCGGTTACCACCGCCACGCCGATGGCGGTCCATTCTGCTGTCAGATCTTTTTCCAGCATCAGGGTCAGACGCAGACGGCCAAACTGGACGGTGGCATCCCCCACCGACATGGCGTTATCGTCTTCTACCTCTTGCTCGAAAGCGATGAAGCGCGCCAGAGAGGCCTGCTCTTCACTAAAAATCACCTCTTCTCTTTCACCACGGCGAACCGGCAGTGCAAGCACCACCTTTTCATTGGTGAGGTTGTCCGGGATTTTCAGCGGAGCAGGGCCGTTGCGCCCGTTACGCACCTGGAAAAAGGTACCGTCCGGCAGCAATCCACTGCAGTAGCTCAGGGCAATGCAACCCTGACGAAGCATTGCTTCATCGAGTTCAACGTCAAGAAAGCCCCAGAGATATGACCGCTGTAGCGCACCCCATTCACGAACATGGTTGAGCAGATAACTTTCAGTCCGCTGAAAATGGTGTGGACGCAGGAACATGCCTTCGGTCCAGACGACCTTTTCTGCTTTCGTCATGATGATGTGTTTCCTGTTTTAACGCGCGTTACTGACTGATGACACGAATACCATTCACGTCGAGAAAAACGTTGGCCTGGAGTTCATCCGCGGACCATTTCCAGAACTGATAGAGATGATTTTCGCCTGGCACAGGCAGAGGGATTGAAACGCGCCATTTTTTGCCATCCAGCATCTGATATTCCGCCATCACACCGATATAGCGGGCCTCCGGAGAGCTTTGTCCGCTGAGGGTTTTCGACAGCTGTCCTGGCATCAGGAAGAACACATCGCTGTTCAGCAGATTCGCGCCAAGCGTTGCTGACGCGTTGTTCTGCAGGGAATAGAAGTCACTGGACATGAAATCCGCATCGGATTTCAGCAACAGTACCCGGACTTTAAGCGGCGCAGATTCATTGATTTGTGGATGAGCCTGAAACTGCAGATTGTAGCGGGAAGGGTCGCTGTGTGAAGACGACGTACAACCACTGACAAGGGTGAAAACCACCGCGTAAAAGACCAACCATAACCGATGAAAATTTTTATTATTCATAAAAACACGCTCATAAAAGCCGTTTAGTTCAGGATCCAGGTACCGTTAGCGCTGTCTTTGCAGGCTTTGCTGTTGCCATCAACATCGACGCAGGTCGCTTTTTTACGTGACTTAGGACGAATGGCCTGTTTACGTACTGCGGCCTCGTACTGATCGGCCTTGATGACGGCGCGCATCGGAACGTAACCAATCAGCTGGTCTTGTCCTTCATCGGCAAGCGCCATCCAGTAGTGTTCAACCTGCCCCAGCACCACGTAGGTTTTTCCGGTTTCCAGCGTACGGATAACCTTTCCGCCAAAGTCAGGACGGCTCATCACGGATGCCGGATACATGGCACGATACGGCTCATTGAGTTGGGTGAATTCTGCAGGCGGTGTAACCGCGTGACGGTGGGTTAAGGTGACGCCGTTGACCTGGCTGGTCACGATCGTATCGTCGTTGATAACAGGTTTCTGCGGCGCTTTACAGCCCGCCACCGCCATTACAAACAGAAGTGAAAACAGTACGCGCATTTTCATATGCTTTTCCGTAGCGATATTTCGATGATGAAGATGAGGGAATGAAGTTTGTTTTAAGTACTAAAGTTAAAACATGCAGGATAATTTCGGGGCGTGACTATTTTAAGGGCATAGCTACCGCACGAGCCCTTCAGAATAAGGCCCAGCGTCTTCCTGACATATTTTAAGAAACAGCGAGCAAGTTTACATGAGCTTCGTATCAATTCAATATTTAACGCCACGCAAGTGATGGTTAATGAAGCACTCGATGCATTATAGGATTAATCTGACAAACAGAGTCGACGCATTCTGAAAGAGGTTATTATTAGGCGAACCACTAACGTAACAACATGTTTAATAACATAAAAACACAAAAGAGAACGAGTTGCATTAACGCAACCAACCTATTTTCACCACTACCATAATTAGTAGAATTTCGCTTATTTTCGGTTTGCAATGAATATATTCTTTATGAATTATTTGTTGCATCGATAGAGTATGTTTATTTCTGCCCGGCAGGACATCTTAAATCAGATTATTTCAGACCGCTGGCAGGCAGTTAATTTCACACCTCAAAATAAGTATGTATTTTTTATCGTGATAACTGTCTATTCAGACATCAATTGGATGAATTAACAATTAAGCGTGGGTAAACTTTCCTGCTGCAATGATGTTCAGAATTTTCTTTAGATCAATTTACACTGAGGTTTACCGCTAGCTCACCCTTCCCGACTTTCATATGAAGTTTTACCGCTACTACATTATTTTTTTCTTCCTGCGTCATCTATCCCACCGAACGTGTGATAGATAAGATTTATTATCAAAATGATAAAATTTCGTTATAATTTCTTTAAATTTTTAGACTACATCGCTTATAAGCCACTGTAATAAAGATGTATTTAAGTTAAAGCGCTTTGCAGCACCGTGTGCATTGATACACGTGATCATCATTGCTTGCGCTTATTGTCCCTCCACAGTGGTTTTACGGGCCCGGCGGTGTATGAGTTAACGAGTCAGGAGTTGGTATGAATAAGAAAAGACGCTCAGTTCCCGGGATCAGGCACTATGACGGTCCTGCCGGAGGCTGGGGGGCGTTAAAAGCCACTGCCATCGCGGTGCGTACCCAAATGGATACCTTTGATGCCCCCGCGACGCTGCTGCGCACCAACCAGCCTGACGGCTTTGACTGTCCGGGCTGCGCATGGCCTGATAAAGAGCACAAATCGACGTTCCAGTTCTGTGAGAACGGCGCGAAAGCAGTGACCTGGGAAGCGACCAACAAACGCGTCACCCCGGCTTTTCTGGCCGAAAACACAGTTGCCTCATTGCTGGCTAAATCTGACTTTGAGCTGGAAGGATACGGCCGTCTGACACATCCCCTGCGCTATGACCGGGCAAGCGATACTTTCAAGCCTGTCGAATGGGACGAGGCGTTTCAACGCATCGGTGAGGTCCTGCGCGGGCTCGATCCGGATCAGGTTGAGTTCTATACCTCCGGGCGCGCCTCCAACGAAGCGGCATACCTGTTCCAGCTCTTTGCACGCGAATACGGTACTAATAACTTCCCCGACTGTTCGAATATGTGTCACGAAGCCACCAGCGTCGGATTGCCACGCTCGATTGGTATCGGGAAAGGTACTGTCTCACTGGATGATTTCGATAAAACAGAGCTGGTGATCTCCATCGGTCACAACCCCGGGACTAACCATCCTCGGATGATGGGTACCCTTCATGAACTTGCGCGCCGCAACGTGCCGATTATCGTCTTTAACCCGCTGCGCGAACGCGCTCTGGAACGTTTTGCGGACCCGCAAAGCGTCATTGAAATGGCGACCTACAGCTCGACAGATATCGCGTCGACTTACTTCCAGGTGAAGGCCGGAGGTGATGCCGCCGCGTTAAAAGGTATTGCTAAACACCTACTGCACATGGAGGCCGAACGCGGTAACGTGCTCGACCACGCGTTTATTGCCGAACACACCCAGGGCTTTGAGGACTTTGCTGCCGATATTGCCCACACGCAGTGGGACGAGATCGAGCGAGAGTCAGGGCTGAGCCAGGCGGCGCTTAAAAGCGTGGCCGACGCCTATGCGAAATCCAGTGCCACTATCATTACTTACGGGATGGGGATTACCCAGCACAATAAAGGCACGGCTAACGTCCGGCTGATTGCTGACCTTCTGCTGATGCGCGGCAATATTGGCAAGCCTGGTGCGGGGATCTGCCCTCTGCGCGGTCATTCAAACGTGCAGGGAAACCGCACCGTTGGGATTAGTGAGAAGCCGACGCCGGCATTTCTGCAGCGTCTGAAAGACGTTTTTGGGTTTGAGCCCCCCTCCCACCACGGCCATGATGCGGTGCAGGCAACGCAAGCCATGATCGACGGCCATGCAAAAGCGCTCATCTGCCTCGGCGGTAATTTTGCCGTCGCGATGCCCGATCACGAGCGCGGTTTTCCGGCGATGGGATCCCTGGCGTTAAGTGTCCACGTCGGGACCAAGCTCAACCGTACCCATCTGCTGGTCGGTAAAGAGACGATTATTTTACCTTGTCTTGGGCGTACCGAACTGGATGTTCAGGCCACCGGGCGTCAGTCCATTACCGTCGAAGACTCGATGTCGATGGTGCATGCCTCTTCAGGCAAGCTAAAACCTGCGTCTCCACTGCTGCGGGCTGAACCGGCCATTGTCGCCGGCATGGCGAAAGCCACTCTGCAGGCAACCCGTGTGGACTGGATGACGTTGATTGAGGATTACGACCGCATCCGCGATCTCATCGAGCAAACCATTCCGGGGTTCGAGAACTACAATGCGCGGATCCGCGTTCCCGGCGGCTTCCGTATGCCACTGCCACCAACGAAACGTATCTGGCCAACGGCGACGGGCAAAGCGATGTTCTCAATATTCGACGGCGTGCATGAAAATGCCAGTGGTGAAGGAGAGCATGTTCTGCGCCTGATCACGCTGCGCAGCCACGACCAGTACAACACCACCATTTACGCCCTGGACGATCGCTACCGTGGCGTTTTTGGTCGCCGGGATGTGCTGTTTATGAATGAAGATGATATGTCACAGGCAGGGCTGGAACACGGTGACCGCGTGGATATCGAAACCGCCCTTCCCGGCAGTGTTCAGCGTCTGGAAGATATTACGGTTGTGGCATACAGCATCGCACCGGGCTCTGTCGGAGCGTACTATCCGGAAGCCAACGTGCTGGTGCCGCTTGATTATCTGGATAAGGACAGCGGCACGCCGTCCTATAAATCGGTTCCGGTTCGCATCACCCTGCGCTCGAAAGAGATCCGCATGCTGTAAGGCTGTTTGCGCAGAGAAAGACGATGGATATAAAACAGCTGAAATATTTGATCGCACTCGACGAGACCCGCCACTTTGGTAAGGCGGCCTCGCAGTGCAACATCACCCAGCCGACGCTCTCCATGCGCATCCGCAATCTGGAAGAGGAGCTTGGGCTGGTGCTGATTGTGCGCGGGCAGCGCTTTGAAGGCTTTACACCGGAAGGTGAACGCATTCTGGCATGGGCGCGTGCCTTGCTTGCTGCCCATGACGGATTACAGGCTGAAGCCGCGCTGTGCAAAGGCCAGGTGGTGGGTGAGTTACGCCTGGGAATGGTCCCGCTGGCGAGCGTGGACCCGATGATCTTTATCCGCCTGTTGACGCAAAAATACCCGGAGCTGACTTACAGCCTTTATTCCATGTCCTCGGCACAGATTGCCGATGGCGTCAGCCGTAATCAGCTTGAGCTGGGTATATGCTACCTCAACAGTATCGACACCAGCTTGTTTGACATTATTCAGTTGCCAAAGACGAAGATGGGTCTGCTGCACGATACGCGTCATTTTCAGTTGGATCAGGTCACCCTGACCTGGCGCGACCTGATGGATTTTCCGCTGGGGTTCCTGACCAAAGGGATGCACTACCGGGCGCATATGGAGGCCAGCTTTAACGCCGCAGGGATCGAACCCACGTCCGTTTTTGAAAGCGACTCCACGTTCCAGATTATTCAGGCGGTTCAGAGCGGCGTATGTTGCGCCGTGATGCCGCTGAGCAACGGGCTGGAAGACCTGAACAGCAATTTCAGGATAGTCCCCATCGCCGACGCCAATATTGAGGCCCCTGTCGGCCTGATTATGCGCAGACAGAAGCCCGTCTCCTCCCTGGCGCTGCGCTGTTTCACTGACGCTCAGGCGATTTTTCACGCAGACAATGAAGCGTAAGCCTGACGCGTCACCACGCTAAAACCGCCGATCAACACCGCGTCGCAAACGTCCCGATGTTCCGGTGATTCCACCAGCGCGCGGAGCGCATCACGAATGGCGTTAAGCGTTTCAGGCGAGGTGTTATGCGAGGTAATCAGCGGTAGCCCCGGCGTCAAAGGGGTACGGTCAATAACCGCCAGCCCCGCAAGCCGTTCCGGCTCGTGACGCTGTAGCAGTGCCCAGGTCACACAGTCGATGGCTGCAATATCACCTTCTCCGTGTTTGACATCAATCAGCGACTGACGATGGCTGCCACTGAATGTCGTTTGTGAGAAAAAATTGTCGTCAGCCACTTTCTTTCGCAGCGCATGGTAGCCGGACTGCGAGTCCGCGGAATTACAGACCGCCCGACCTCCGCGAAAATCCGCCAGCGTGAGATGCCGGTCCTGTGCACGCACCACCAGGAGACTGCGGTACTGGATCCCATCGCATCCCGGAGCCGTGTAGTGAAAACAACCGACCACCTGCACGTCCGGCAGTTGCGTGACCAGCGGATAGCCACAGGTCTGGCTGAGAATAAGTTCAGGCTGCTGCCAGTGAGTCAGCAGGTCAGATTCCGGCTCGCCCGGGTCTCGAACAACGGACACACCGCGTGCGGCCAGCAAACGCTTTACCGTCAGCCAAAGCGCGCGGGTATTGGCTTGATCAATGGCATACATAGGAAATGCCAGCAGATTACTCATCGTTTGTCCTTTGTTGGCGCCCTGGATGGACGGTAACGTCAACGGGTCTGCTCCAGAACTGGCGGAACCATTCGCCATAGCCCCGCACGAGAAAACCACGGTTTCGCTGCCGATACGCCTCCTGGTTTTGCTGGTAGATTGTCTTCAGCCCATACCAGGGCACGCCCGGTAAATCATGATGTACTGAATGGTAGTTAAGATTCAAAAACAGTACCCGCCAGAACAACCCAGCCTCGTTAATGACGGAACGTGCGAGCGGGTCATCCGCCGCGCGATGTTCGAAAAATGATCGGACCTTGGTCAGCGCCAGCGCCGGATAACTGACCGCCAGTACAAACCAGACGGGTGAAAAGCCGGTCTGCGTCATCCAGGCGAAGAGAGCCACCAGCAGCAAAACGTGAACCAGCCACATTGATATTGCCCGCAGTTGAAGATGACGAAACGCCACCACGGCACTGCCCAGTGTCTGAACGATATCCAGCAGCGGCGCCAGCAATATCCGCCCGGTAAAGGTATTCCGCGCCTGGATCACGCGTTTCTGCCAGGGGGAGAAGCGCGCCCAGCTCTCCGGCGTAAAATAGTACGACTCCGGGTCATCCACCGGAAAAGTCAGGCTATGGTGCCGATGATGGGCGAGATGGGAATCCCGGTACAGACCATATGGATACCAGACAGCCAGTGGGAGCGTACCAAGCAGCTGGTTAAGCCAGGCAAAACGCGTGGGATGTCCGTGGATCAACTCATGTTGCAAGGACATATACCAGGCGGTAAACCCGATGAGCAGCAACGTGGTGGGCAGCAGGCCGAGCGTTTTCCAGAACGTCAGTGTGGCAAACCAGCCTGCATAAATAGTGATGATCAATAGCCACGTGGGCAGTTCGCTTCGCCATATAAAACCCGATGCGAGATGGCGGATTTGTTCGCGTTGTTGCGGATGTAAATAGAGGGAGTTTCGTTTACCCATTCCTTCAGACGCCGTTTCGCCAGAGACAGTGCCCTGACGATCGGGGATAACGTCTGAAATAACAAAGAACTTAAATCGCATTGCTTTGCCAGAAACGTGGGCAGGCTCCGCCACTTGACTTATTTTGCAATAAAGGTACTTTTCAGGACATGAAGAAAATCCTGATTATTGTTCCCGACGGCGGCATGCTGTTTGAAGCCGCCGGTATCGCTGACATTCTGATGCAGGCCAATCGACTGCATCCGGAAGGTATTTCGCATCCCCGCTATCGCATTATCATCGCCACGACCCAACCCCACCAGGTGATCCACGGTCAGTCCGGCCTGAATCTGCTGGCGGACTACCGTCTGCCGGAGCTGGATCCGCGTGAACCGCTGGATACGATTATCATCACCGGTCGTGGTATGAACGAACAGGAAAGTACCGCCGTGGTGGACTGGCTGCACCTTGCTGCGCCGCATGCGCGACGGATCGCGTCAATTTGTGGCGGTGCGATGCTGCTGGCCCAGACGGGATTGCTCGATGGTCGTCGTGCGACCACCCACTGGCGGCTGCTGGAAACAATGCAAACCCAGTATCCGGCTATCAGGGTCGAAAGTGGTCCGCTGTATGTTCAGGATGGTCCTGTCTGGACCTCTGGCGGCGTAAGTTCCGGGTTCGATCTAACTCTGGCGTTGGTGGAAGATGACTATGGTTTTACCCTCGCCCGCGACGTGGCGCAGGATATGGTGATGTATCTGCGCCGCCCCGGTGGGCAACTGCAGTTCAGTCGTTATAGCCTTCAGCAACCCGGTGATTCTGGCCCGCTCAGTGCGTTGCAAACCTGGATCCTGCAAAACCTCACGGAAGACCTGTGCGTGGAAAATCTGGCCGGAAAAGCGGCGATGAGCCCGCGCAATTTCACCCGTGTGTTTACCCGTGAAACCGGGGTTTCTCCGGCCCGCTACGTCACTGAAGCGCGTCTGGCTGCCGCCCGACAACTGCTGGAGCAGACCCGGGATCCCCTTGAGCTTATTGCTGAGCGAACCGGGTTTGGCAGCAGTATTAATTTGCGACGCGTGTTTGAGAAACAACTCCACCTCACTCCGGGCGAGTACCGCCAGCGCTTTCATTGCCGGAAGATGGCGTAATCTGATCCTTTTTTGTCGTTTACGCCACCCGGCCTGACGCCTACAGTGACTCCAGACAACAGAGATAAGGAGTGCACCATGGTTAAGGTCGGTATTAACGGTTTCGGCCGTATCGGACGTAATTTCCTGCGCGCGGCGCTGGGCAACGCGGATCTGCAGATTGTGGCCATTAACGATCTGACGGACAGCAAAACCCTCGCCCATTTGCTCAAACACGATTCCCTTCTCGGTACCCTGCCGGTTCCCGTTGAAGCAGCTGACGGCGCGTTGCAGGTGGATGGTCAACGAATTACCGTATACAGCGAACGCGACCCGGCGAATATTCCGTGGCGTGATGCCGGCGTTGACGTGGTGATTGAGGCCACCGGCTTCTTCACCGAACGGGAAAAAGCGGCAGTGCATATCACCCACGGTGGCGCTAAGCGCGTTATCATCTCCGCTCCCGGGAAAAACGATGACCTGACGATAGTCATGGGGGTCAATCACGAGCAGTACGATCCGGCCCGGCATGTTGTCGTAAGCAACGGGAGTTGTACCACTAACGGCCTGGCTCCCGCTGCGCAAGTGCTGCATCAACAGTTCGGGATTGAGCATGGGCTAATGAACACGACACATGCGTATACCAACAGTCAGGCGCTGCATGATCAGCCTGAAAAGGATCTGCGTGGAGCACGTGCTGCAGCACTGTCAATTGTCCCGTACTCCAGCGGTGCGGCAAAAGCGCTGGGGAAAGTCATCCCTTCCCTGGACGGTAAACTGACCGGATACTCCCTGCGTGTGCCAGTTCCAGTGGTGTCGATTGTGGATTTAACGGTAACGCTAAGCCGTAACGTGACTGTCGAAGAAGTGAATGATGCTTTTCGTCACGCTGCCGCCAGTGGGCCACTGAAAGGCATTCTGGGATATAGCGATGAACCGCTGGTCTCCAGCGATTACCAGGGCGACCCACGCTCCTCAATTATCGACGGGCTTTCCACGCTGGTGATTGGCGGGAACATGGTGAAGATCCTGGCGTGGTATGACAACGAATGGGGATTCTCAAACCGCCTGGTGGATCTGGCTGTGTGGATGGATAAGAAAGGGTTGTAAATCTTACCTTGATGCCGGGTGGCGCTTACGCTTACCCGGCCTGCAAAATATGTCCTCACTCTGTAATATCACCCACTCCTCGCTGAATATATAATTCAAGATAAACTTAGTTATATTCAACAATTTCCAATTCATCGCATCAATTATAAATAAGCATCGATTAACTTAGATAATAGGTTAGTGGTTATTCTTTATTTTACTTTTAAAATTGAGAGTACGATCACTGTCCTTAGACGATAACGTAGACCATGATAAACCCTGTACACAACAGGGACATATTATGTATTACAGCAAGGAAATTATAGAAAGAATTGGATCCGATAAGGACCTCGCAGTAAGACTCGATCGCGCCGTCGCGGGGGTAAAGGATGGTGCCATAGAATATTTAAACAATCTTGGTGATGCTACCACGCGCTTGCTTTATTATACATCTTGCTTTACCGATAATTATCAGGATGTCTGTAAACGATTGAGCATAGAAGACAAGCGATTTGCTGATGGTATTTATCAACTTGTGACACACAGAGACATTATATTTAGAATGATAAGGATTTATATAGAAACATTATTAAATGGCAAAAGTGAAGATCGAAAAAGAAATATTCTTGAAAAAACAATACGTCTTACAATACACTACTCCGTCAAACAAATATCCAAAATAGGTTTACTCTATGCAGTGGCCAAATACATCTGTTATGGTAACAAAATGAACTCTGCCGTACAAAACGCCTTCATTAATAAAATAGCAGGTAAGGGTGCAATAGCTTTATTTGTACTTAATACTTATAGCCTGGTTCAGCATGCCGCTGATAGTGCAAATAGATTAAAAAATAATAGCCCGCTTTTTTATCATGCTCTATATACGGAACATCTTGAAATGATGTACTTCCTGATTGAACCCGTTATAACAAAATCAGGTAATTTCAATGTTTACTCTGCTTCAGACGATGATATTGCCGAAGCCTTAATCAAGATGATGAAATAATGTTTAACTTCTTTAAGAGTATATTGAAAATAATTTTAGATGATATAATTAGAGACTTGCGCGCATGTGGAGTCGTCGTAATCATTCTTCTTTTATCAATGATTACAGTGTCTGTTATTGATGATGACATGATAGCAATTCGAATAATTGGGGTAATTGCACTCGTTGTTTTATCAATCGCTTTTTTTTATAAAGGAAGATAAAAACATGTCTACACCAGCACATATATGGTTTACTGATGAAAATAACGCACCCGTTATTGGTGAATGTTTAATGCCTACAAGATTGGGCTCTACCGAACTAAAATCGTTTAACCACTCTGTCTGGATCCCCACCTGTTCCAACACGGGAAAACTGACGGGGACACGCCTTCATGTTCCCATTACCTTTGAAAAGGAAATAGACCGCATCACACCCTATTTATGTCGTGCTGTATGTACAGGCAAAACATTCAAATCAGCATTAATAAAAATGTATAAAATTGATGACGCCGGTATTGAGCGCGAATACTTCAATATCACTCTGGAAAACGTCAAGATAACGAGGATTTCGCCAGTATTGCATCCATTAGGTATCGCGAGTGCGCACATGGAAGAAGTCGAAATCCGATATGAATCAATTGAATGGAAATATTGCGACGGCAACATAATGTTCAAAGATACCTGGAATGAAAGAGCGACAGCGTAGAACATTGGATATCAATAATTTCCCTCTCCCACTGGAGAGGGAAAAAGATCACTCCGCCTTCACCCTGACACCCATAAACACAATCACCATCGCAGTCACCAGCAGGAGACCGCTGCCAACAAATACGCCGTTGGCGCCGTTAAGGTCAAATACCGCCCCGCCCCCGGCCGCACCGGCACTGATCGCCAGCTGGATGGACGCTACCAGCAACCCTCCTGCACTTTCGGCTTCATCCGGAACGGTGGTTGCAAGCCAGGTTGACCAGCCCACCGGAACCAGACCAAACGCAAAGCCCCACAACGCAACCAGGAACCCATCCAGCATCGCCAGATGACCAAACGCTACCATCGTGAGGGCGAGTACGCCCATCGCAAACGGTACCAGCGCCAGCGTCAGGCGCAGATTACGTGCCAGCAGATGCCCGGCGACAGAAGTGCCGACAAAGTTGGCAAGTCCAAAACCCAGCAGGATCAGTGAAATAATCTCAACGCTTACCTGCCCTACTGTTTCCAGGAACGGACGCAGGTAGGTAAAGAAAGCAAAGTGACCGCTAAAGATCAGAATGGTCGCCAGCATACCGCCGATCATCCCCGGACGACGCAACACCCGGAACAGGGTACTCAGACTACCGCTGCTCTCCGGTTTCATGGAAGGCAGCACCCAGAGCTGCCACAGCAGCGCCAGCATACTTGGCAGAATGCAGAGTACAAAGACGTTACGCCAGCCAATCAGGCTGCCCAGATAGCTCCCCAGTGGGGCAGCAACTACGGTGGCAATGGATACACTGGAGAAGATCACCGCCAGCGCTTTCGGCACTTTATCCGCGGGAACCAGACGCATCGTCGTGGCCGTCGACATCGCCCAGAATCCGCCGATGGCAACCCCCAGCAGCAAGCGCCCCATCAGCAGGACGTGCAAGTTGGGCGCAAAGGCCACCAGCAGGCTGGAGATGATTTGCAGCACGGAGAAAAACATCAATACCCAGCGGCGGTCGATGCTTTTGGTGGCCGGCGTGATTAACAATCCCGTGACCAGCGCCACCAGTGCGGTGGCGGTCACGGCCTGACCGGCCATCCCCTCGCTTACCCCCAGGCTCGCAGCCATTGGCGTCAGCAAACTGGCGGGCAGAAACTCTGCCGTAATCAACCCAAACACCCCCAGCCCCAGTGAATAGACCGCTCGCCAGGCGGGTTTTGCAGGCGCGATGGCCTCTCTCGCCGCGACACATGAATTCATCTGCTGTTCTCCTGTTATGAAAATGTGACATCTGTCGCAAAAGCATAGAAGGTTCACCCTGGACGATCTATGACATATAATCTCCACTTATTGATTATTCGTCCGGAGTTATGCCATGACCGTGCAGTCACCCGATCTTATCAGCGAACTTTTACGCGGCATGCGCCTGTCAGGTGTGAAATACCGGCGGATCCAGGCCAGTGCACCGTTTGGCGTCGCGTTCCATCAGGCGCCCGGTAGGGCGCAGTTTCATTTTGTGAGCCACGGTAGCGCCTTGCTGCGAATGGAGAGTGGTGCCACATTCGAACTGAGTAGTGGTGACGCCCTTTTTATTCCTGGCGGTAATTCCCATGCCCTGCTCTCTGACGAGCAGGCAACTATTACGCCCATCAACGCTTTTCCCAGCGAACCCATCTGCAGCTCGGTGTGTGCCATCACCTGCGAGCCCTGCCCGGAAAGCGAGAACACCATTATCTTTAGCGGGTGCATGGATTTTGAGCTGGGCGGGATGCAGCCGCTGATCAAGGCGATGCCGGAAGTGATGATGGTCAGCCGGTTGATGTCCACCTGGCCGGAGATCCACCCGTTGCTGGCGGCGATGGAGCGGGAATCCGTGGCGCGTCAGGCCGGGTACGCAGGGATCCTTGCGCGGCTGGCCGACGTGGTGGCAGCGTTAATCGTGCGTGGCTGGGTTGAAGGCGGCTGTGGCAAAGCCACCGGCTGGGTGCAGGTACTGCGCGATCCGCGCCTGAGCCGGGCCATTTACGCTATGCACCAGCAGCCTGGCCTGAACTGGAGCGTGGCGGACCTGGCAAAAGAAGCGGGTACGTCCCGTTCCGTGTTCGCGGAACGTTTTTTGGCCGCGACGGGAACCACCCCGGCAAAATATCTCAGCGAGTTGAGGATGAGGCTGGCCATTCAGTACATTCGACACGAAAATCAGCCGATTGAAACCGTCGCGCTGCGACTGGGATACGGCTCTCTGGCGGCATTTAGCCGGGCATTTAAGCGCATTATTGGACATGCACCGGGCACGCTGCGGGAAGCCAGTCAGACGCCGGAAGAGGCCTGACTGAACAGCAATATTTAACGCGAATCAGACAATATTCGTCTAAGGTTTTCAGGTGATTGACAACAGCGGTCACGCTGTTTAGTGAAGACAGGAGACGAACTGATGATAAGACCTCATACACTACGCCCCGCGTTCCTGGCCCTTGCGTCAGGAGGCGCGCTGCTCGGCGTAACGACATTGGGTTATGCCGACGATAGCCCCGCGACCCAGACAACCTCACCTGATATTTTGCTGGGCCCTCTGTTCAATGATGTGCAAAGTGCCAAACTGTTTCCCGATCAGAAAACCTTCGCTGATGCCGTCCCCAAAAGCGACCCGCTAATGATTCTGGCGGATTATCGGATGCAGCACACGCAGTCCAGCTTTGACTTACGCCACTTTGTCGAGATGAACTTCACGCTCCCTGCGGAAGGGGAAAAATATGTTCCGCCTGCTGGACAAAGTTTACGTGAGCACATTGATGATCTCTGGCCCGTACTGACGCGCACCACGGATAAAGCCAGCAACAAATGGGATTCCCTTCTGCCGTTACCCAAACCTTACGTGGTGCCCGGCGGTCGTTTCCGTGAGGTCTACTACTGGGACAGCTATTTCACCATGCTGGGCCTGGCGGAAAGCGATCACTGGGACAAAATCAGCGACATGGTGGATAACTTTGCGTATGAGATTGACACCTTCGGCCACATTCCCAACGGCAACCGTAGCTACTACCTGAGCCGCTCCCAGCCACCGTTTTTCTCAATGATGGTTGAGCTGCTGGCAACCCATGACAGCGATGCGCTGAAGAAATATCGTCCGCAGATGGAGAAAGAGTACGCTTACTGGATGGATGGCGTAGATGCCCTTCAGCCGGGACAAGCCAACAAACGGGTGGTGAAACTGGATGATGGCGCCATCCTCAACCGCTACTGGGATGACCGCGATACCCCACGCCCGGAGTCCTGGCTTGACGATGTGAATACCGCCAAAAGTAACCCTAACCGCCCTGCGACCGAGATCTACCGTGACTTACGTTCCGCTGCGGCTTCGGGCTGGGATTTTAGCTCCCGCTGGATGGACGATCCGCAAAAACTCGGCACGATCCGGACCACCAGCATTGTGCCCGTCGATCTGAATGCCCTGATGTTTAAGATGGAAAAACTGCTGGCGCGGGCAAGCCAGGAGAGTGGCGATGCCGCCAGCGCGAGCAAATACGAAACGCTGGCAACCGCGCGTCAGAAAGCCATTGAGAGCCATCTGTGGAATGATAAAGAGGGTTGGTACGCCGATTACGATCTCAAGAGCAAGAAGGTGCGTAATCAACTCACGGCGGCAGCCCTGTTCCCACTTTACGTGAAGGCGGCGGCGCAGGATCGGGCCGACAAAGTGGCAGCGGCAACCTCGTCTCGCTTGTTGAAACCAGGCGGAATTACCACCACCACTATTAGTAGCGGCCAGCAATGGGACGCGCCAAACGGCTGGGCCCCGCTGCAGTGGGTGGCCGCGGAAGGGCTGCAGAATTACGGGCAAGAGAAGGTCTCGATGGAGGTAACCTGGCGTTTCCTGAAGAACGTTCAGCATACTTACGACCGGGAAAAGAAACTGGTCGAGAAGTATGACGTGTCGACAACCGGTACTGGTGGCGGCGGCGGTGAGTATCCGTTGCAGGACGGCTTCGGCTGGAGTAACGGTGTGACATTGAAAATGCTGGATCGGGTCTGCCCGAAAGCGAAACCCTGCGACAGCGTGCCGGAAAATCAGCCTGCGGCAAATGATGAAACAGCGCCGGTGAAAGCGACGGCGCAGTAAGTGAGTATTGCCGGGTGGCGGCTACGCCTTACCCGGCTTACATGTTGAACTCACAGGGCTTCGCTTAGAAACTGTAACTCGCCCCTAACTGATACGTCCTGTCACGCCCAATCCAGCAGTTGGTCGCATCGTAGCAGGTCAGTGTCTCTTTATTGGTGATGTTCTGCGCACTGGCTTTAAGCGTTAGCCCTGCCAGCGAGGGCAGAATTTCGCCTATCCGGTACGTGGCCGCCAGATCGTACTGCGTAGTGCCGCCCAGTTTACCCGCATCGTTAGACGGAGAGATTTCCATCGGGCCGGTGTAGCGTGCGCCCGCCCCCAGCATCAGCCCTTTCAACGCCGTGTTCTCAAAGGTGTAATCCCCCCAGAGATTGAAGGCATTCTCCGGAACCTGCGTTGGACGTTTCCCCTGGTATTTATCATCTTCGGTATTGATCGCGTGGGTGTACGCATAGTTGGCAATCAGCGTCAGGTTGTCCATCGGACGGCTGATGGCGGACAACTCTGCCCCTTTAGACTCCACTTCCCCGGTCTGACGATAGTTCAGGAAACCCGGATCGGAAGTGACGACATTTTTCTGACGGATGTTAAACACCGAGGCGGTAAAGGTGGTGGCGTAGTCAGCCAGCAGATATTTTACCCCACCTTCCACCTGCTTGCTGGTGGTCGGTTTGACGTCTTTCGCCACGAGCGTTCCCTGCGGGGAGACCGGCGCAAAACCTTCTGAGTAGCTGATAAATGGCGAAATCCCGTTATCAAAGGCGTAAAGCGCCCCCAGGCGTTTGGTAACGCGATCCTGCGATACCCAGGCTTTATCGCCGTTTTGCAGATAGTTGGTGGTGACGGAGCGGTAATCGTCGTAGCGCAGGCTACCCAGCAGATTGAGGCCGCCAAATTCCACTTGATCCTGCAGGTAATAACCGTTCTGTTGGTAGCTGAGACGGTTTTTCTGGGCGGTGTAGAGTTCCAGCGCGCTTTCATGGATCTGCGAATAATCAGGATGACGCATATCCATACCCGGCGTGGCCGATGCGTAGCGATAGTGGAAATGGGAGTCCAGCTTCTGATAGTCAAACCCGGCCAGCAGATGGTGTTTCCAGTCACCCAGCGTAACGGTTTTGGTCACCTGGTTATCGATGTTAAAGCTCTTAAGGTCTTCATCGGTGGTGTAGGCAAAGCGGTTGAGCTGGTATACCTCGCTTCCTGTCCCTGTCGCGTAGGCGCTGCGCTGGTGGGTATCGACGTCGAAATAGCGCGCTTTCTGATTAAAGCCCCAGCCGCTGTCAAATTCGTGTTCGAAGCTGTAGCCCAGCATCCACTGACGTTGTTTAAACCCGTTCCACTCATCTCCAGCGTAATCGCGCTTGCCCGCGTATTTCGAGCGCAGATAAGCAAGCGGCAACGGGTTAGACGGCGTCAGGCTCGGGGTGTTTTGCGCCAGGGCATCCAGGGTGAGACGGGTTTTGCTGTCCGGTTGCCAGGTGACTGACGG
This sequence comes from Pantoea sp. LS15, assembly GCF_012241585.1. NCBI lineage: Bacteria > Pseudomonadati > Pseudomonadota > Gammaproteobacteria > Enterobacterales > Erwiniaceae > Pantoea > Pantoea sp. LS15. Next base: position 75,465 of record NZ_JAAVXA010000001.1, on the reverse strand, counting down.
AGCAATCAGGTAGTTTTCATAGCGGGTAGTGTGCGGCTGATCGTCATTTTCCGTCGCTTTGCCCAGCAAACGGTAGTTCCAGTCGCTGTCGGCAATTTGTCCGGTTGAGTCGAGATAGCCCTCTTTCAGATTACGGTTCCCGGTGTTAAAACCGACCTCAGTTCGGGCTTCTCGCTGCGGCTTTTTACTTTGGATATTCACCAGCCCGCCCGGAGAACCGCCGCCATAAAGTACCGATGAAGGGCCTTTCAGGATATCAACACTGTCTATTAAAAGCGGATCGATTCGCGCCTTGGTGTTTCCGGTGACGTTATAGGGCAGTTGCAACCCGTTGTAGAACTCCTGGTCGACGGTAAAACCACGAATTTTATATTCGCTCATGTAGGAGGTATTCCCGCGCACCTCGGTTGAGACGCCCGGGGCATAGCGCAGGATTTCATTCACCGAATTCGCGTGACGCTTTTCTATTTCCGGTGCAGAGAGGGTCGTGATGACCTGCGGCGTTTTACTTTCGGCAACGGCCGATTTCGTTGCGCTGTTCGTCCAGGCCGGCAATGCGCTGCCCTGCTCTGAGCCCGTAACAACGATTGTTGATTCTTCGGCAAACGCCTGGGCCTGCAATGCCAGCGTGACGGCACCTGCCAGGGCGCACAGCGCAAAACGTGAGGTATTCATAATGTCGTCTTGTTGTTAGATGTAATTAGGAACGACAATTATTATCATTTAGATTAACAAATCAATACTCAGGTAAAAAAACGGCCCTCCGCAGAGAGCCGTTTATGTCATTTTATGCTCGTCGCAGTAATCGGAATATGCCCAACACCACAACGGCACCCACGACAGCGACCAGAAAACTGTGCAGGTCAAAACCACTTATGTTGCCTCCAAAACCAAACATCGTCGCCAGCCAGCCGCCCACAACCGCACCAACGACCCCGAGTACACAGGTCAAAATAAAGCCGCCGCCATCGTTTCCCGGCATGATCAATTTAGCGATAGCGCCAGCAATAAGACCAAAGATAATCCAGGCGATGATACCCATAGCGATGCCCTCTTGCAGGTTTAACGCATGTGCAGAAAACCTTCTGCACAGCTACCTTAATTATAGGTCATCACCAGAAAACCATTTTCATCTCACCGACTTATCTTTTCTTAAACAGGTAAAAAAACTCACCGGTTTGTATTAAGTTTCATTGTTGATTGCCGATAACGCTAAGACAGTCTGTCATCTTTCAAGGAGCCATCCGGCGTGAGTCATTACAGTGAGCAGTTCCTCAAGCAAAATCCGCTGGCTGTATTAGGGGTATTACGCGACCTGCAAAAAGGCGAAGTGCCGCTGCGCATCAGTTGGTCGAATAATCAGTTCATCAGCAAGATCCTTGATGCCTCGCAGGAGCGGCTGGTTATCGACCTGGGCAGTCAGGAGTATGAAAACCGCGCCGCACTGAAAGCGGAAAATATCGCGGTGATGGCCGAAACGCAGGGGGCGAAAGTGGAGTTTGTCCTGCCACGACTGGAACTGAGCGAATACCAGGGGCTTCCTGCTTTTGTTACGCCTCTTCCAACCAATCTCTGGTTTGTCCAGCGTCGTGAGTATTTCCGCATCAGCGCTCCGCTTCAGCCAGCCTATTTTTGTAAGGCCAAAATGCCGGACAAAAAAGAGATCCGTTTCCGCCTTTTCGATCTGTCTCTTGGCGGTATGGGCGCACTGATGGATACCGCGAAACCTGAGGGGCTGGTTGAAGGCATGCGTTTTACCCAGATCGAACTGGATATGGGAGGCTGGGGTCGCTTTTATTTTGATGCACAACTGATTGCCATCAGCGATCGCAAAGTCGTAGACAGCAAAAACGAGACTATCACTACGCCACGCCTGAGCTTCCGTTTCCTTAATGTGGGGCCCGGCGCAGAGCGCGAGCTTCAGCGTATTATCTATTCACTGGAGCGGGAAGCGCGGCAACGCGCCAATAAAGTTCTGTGAGAAAAGTCGGGCAGCGTAACCGCCGCCCGTGTACGGCATTACATGGCATCCATCGCTTTCTGAACTTTCCAGATATAACGAGGCGCCTGTGGTGCCGGATGATTCTTAGCCACATGTTCAAAGAACTCATCTTTGTCCATGCCATTAATTTCTGCTATCGCCTCTTTCCGGTCAGAGGAGAAGGTTCTGAGCAACGCGCCGGCACCGTTAACATAAGAAACCACCAGCGCATACTGCATCACCTCCGGGTCCTGAATCCCCTTCAGCACCCCATGTTCCATAATGCTCAGGTAGGCGGTTCCCATCGAAATGTTGCGTTCCGGGTTCTTCAGCTCACTGGTCGAAGGCTGACCGTTCCAGCCCATATAGCGGTAGACCTCTTTTCCCGCCGTTGATGCTTTAAGCTGCATCAGCCCCACCGCGTTGGATTTGCTGACGAGCGTTGGATTACCGCCGGACTCCACCGCAATAATCGCGGTGATCAGTCGTGGACTAACACCCCAGGCCTTTCCGGCTTGTTCGCTGATTGGCATCCACTGCATGGCCCGTTTTACAGGCACTTCCGGGTTCCAGGGCGGGTTTTGATAATCATGTTTGGAACTACAGCCAGCAAGCAACACAATCAAAAAAGCAAACCATCTCAATTTCACGTCATCTATCCTTATAGCCGGTCATCGCGGTGCGCCGCCTCTTGAAGCAGGCGGCGTATAAGCGGCATGATATAGACAATTAGTTTCTCATTCAGCAAGGAATTGCCATGTCTCAGTTTCATCTCATCGCGCCATCGGGCTACTGCATTAACCAGGACGCGGCACAACGGGGCGTTCAGCGCTTGCTGGAGTCTGGCCATCAGGTAGAAAATCAGACGATTATCCCTCGCCGTCTTCAGCGTTTTGCCGGAACGGAAGCGCAGAGGCTGAATGATATTAATAGCCTGGTGAACCTGAAGGGCGAAAACCAGATTGTGCTCGCGGTGCGCGGGGGATACGGTGCGAGCCGCTTACTGGAGAGTATCGACTGGCAAGGGCTGGCACAGCGTCAACAGCAGGACCCGCTGCTGATCTGCGGACACAGCGATTTCACGGCGATCCAGCTTGGGCTGCTCGCTTTGCATAACGTTATTACCTTCAGCGGTCCGATGCTGGCGGGTAATTTCGGCGCACCAGAACTGGATACGTTTACCATGGAACATTTCTGGCGTGCGCTGCAAAAACCGACCTATAGCGTGGAATGGCAAGGCCGCGGTCCACACTGGGAGTGTGAGGGCCAGCTCTGGGGCGGTAACCTGGCGATGCTGGTCTCGCTGATTGGTACGCCGTGGTTGCCGCAAATTGAGGGCGGCATTCTGGTGCTGGAAGATATCAACGAACATCCGTTCCGTGTTGAGCGTATGTTATTGCAGCTTTATCACGCCGGGATCCTCGAAAGTCAGGCCGCGATTGTTCTGGGCAGTTTTAGCGGCTCGGCACCGAATGATTATGACGCAGGTTACTCTCTTGAGACCATGGTCGACTTCATTCGCTCGCGGCTGGATATTCCGGTTATTACTGGGCTGGATTTTGGCCATGAGCAGCAGACTGTGACCCTGGCGCTGGGGGCACACGCCGCACTGGTTCATGATGATTCAGGCAGTCGACTAACCATCAGCGGCCATCCTGTCATAAAGGCATAAAAAAACCGTTTAACCCCCTTAATAAAACGCTGTTGCCACCGTTAATATGTTAGGGTTTTAGTAACAGCGTTAACATTGAGGTGGGAGAAAGACAACATTGGATGCCGCAGCGATAATCAGCCTTTTCATTCTGGGTTCTGTGCTTGTAACCAGCAGTATTTTATTAAGTTCATTTTCATCGCGTCTCGGCATACCTATTCTTGTTATTTTCCTTGCCATCGGCATGCTGGCTGGCATTGATGGCATCGGCGGTATCCCATTCGATAACTACCCTTTCGCTTACATGGTGAGTAACCTCGCGCTGGCGGTGATCCTGCTGGACGGCGGGATGCGCACCCAGGCGAGTTCGTTCCGTGTGGCCTTAGGGCCTGCACTGTCGCTCGCCACGGTCGGTGTGTTGATTACCTCTGGCCTGACCGGGATGATGGCCGCGTGGCTTTTCCATCTCAATATCATGGAAGGCTTGTTGATTGGCGCTATCGTTGGCTCAACCGATGCCGCAGCCGTGTTTTCTCTGCTCGGCGGAAAGGGGCTTAACGAACGTGTCGGTTCCACGCTTGAGATTGAATCCGGCAGTAACGATCCGATGGCGGTGTTTCTCACCATCACGTTAATCGAGATGATTCAACAGCACGAAAACGGGCTGAGCTGGATGTTTGCCTGGCATATTCTGCAGCAGTTCGGACTGGGTATTATCATCGGTCTGGCGGGAGGTTATCTGTTACAGCAGATGATCAACCGTATCTCGCTTCCTCTGGGGCTTTACCCTCTGCTGGCGCTGAGCGGCGGCATTCTGATTTTTGCCGTTACCACGGCGCTGGATGGGAGCGGCATTCTGGCGGTTTATCTCTGCGGATTCCTGATGGGCAACCGTCCGATTCGCAATCGTCATGCCATTTTGCAGAATTTCGACGGTCTGGCGTGGCTGGCGCAAATCGGCATGTTCCTGGTGCTGGGTCTGCTGGTCACGCCGTCAGACCTGTTGCCGATTGCCGTTCCGGCGCTGATGCTTTCTGCGTGGATGATCTTCTTCGCCCGTCCGCTATCGGTGTTTGCGGGCCTGCTACCGTTTCGCGGTTTCAATCTGCGTGAACGGGTTTTTATCAGTTGGGTGGGGCTGCGTGGTGCGGTGCCGATTATTCTTGCCGTCTTCCCGATGATGGCCGGTCTGGATAATGCGCGATTGTTCTTTAACGTGGCGTTCTTCGTGGTTCTGATCTCCCTGCTGTTCCAGGGAACCTCGCTCGGGTGGGCAGCGAAAAAAGCCAAAGTGGTGGTCCCGCCTGTCGGCTGGCCGGTTTCCCGCGTGGGGCTGGACATTCACCCTGAGAACCCATGGGAACAATTCGTCTATCAGCTGAGCGCCGACAAATGGTGTGTGGGAGCATCGCTTCGCGATTTACATATGCCAACCGAAACGCGCATTGCCGCGCTGTTCCGTGATAATGCCCTGCTGCATCCTACCGGCAGCACTCGTCTGCGCGAAGGCGATATCCTGTGTGTCATTGGCCGCGAGCGCGATCTGCCTGCGCTGGGCAAACTGTTCAGTCAGTCGCCACCAGTGGCACTGGATCAGCGCTTCTTTGGTGATTTTATTCTGGAAGCGAGTGCTAAGTTTGCCGATGTGGCGCTGATTTACGGTCTGGATGAGGGACTGGAGTACCGCGATAAACAGCAAACGCTGGGTGAAATCATTCAGCAACTGCTGGGTGCAGCCCCTGTCGTTGGTGACCAGGTGGAGTTTGCCGGGATGATCTGGACGGTGGCCGAAAAAGAAGATAACGAGGTCAGGAAAGTTGGCGTGAGGCCAATGGACGAGGAAGCGGAGTAGCGGTTTTCTGCCGGGTAAGCGCTCGCGCTACCCGGCGAATATATGTTACACCGTCACAACCGGCACTCTCGGTGCCAGAGCACACATCAATTCGTACCCCACCGTTCCTGCCGCGGCAGCCACATCGTCAATTTTGATTTCATTACCCCACAGCTCAACCGGTGAACCGATCCCCGCCTGCGGGCATGGCGTCAAATCAACGGCCAGCATATCCATAGAGATAGTACCCACCGTACCGGTGCGCACACCATCTACCAGGACTGGCGTGCCGGTCGGGGCGATGCGCGGGTAGCCGTCGGCATAGCCGCCCGCCACAATACCAATCCGTTGCTCACCCTTCGCCCGGTAACGGCTGCCGTAGCCCACCGTGTCACCGGCCTTCAGCGTCTGCACGCCGATGATTTCACTGCGCAGGGTCATGACCGGCTTCAGGCCGCTGTTGGCGATATCCTGCCACTGACCTGACGGAGATGCACCGTACAAGACAATCCCCGGGCGCACCCAGTTATAGTGGGCTTCAGGATGCCATAGCGTGGCGGCTGAGTTTGACAGCGAGCGCGGACAATCCAGCCCTTCAGCCGCCTGCTCAATACGCACCATGGCATCGGCAATGCCATCAGGTTTTTCCGCATCGGCAAAGTGCGCCATCAACGTCATTTCACCCACATTCTTCAGCGCACGAAGCTGTTGCCAGACTGTATGAACCCGCTCAGGCTGGAAGCCCAGGCGGTTCATACCGCTGTTGACCTTGAGATAAATATCCAGCGGTGCGTGCAGTTTTGCATCCTGCAGGGCTTTAATTTGCCAGTTGCTGTGAACGCTGGTGGTCAGACGGTACTTATCCAGTAACGGCAGGTCGTCGGCGTGGAAGAAACCCTCAAGCAACAGGATAGGCCCTTTCCAGCCGCGCTCACGCAGCAGAATGGCCTCTTCCAGATTCAGTAACGCAAAACCGTCGGTGGCGCTCAGTGCGCTCCAGATACGGTCAATACCGTGGCCGTAGGCATTCGCTTTCACCACCGACCAGACGCGTGAACCAGGTGCTGCCCGGCGTACAATTTGCAGGTTATCCTTCAGGGCCTGCAAATCCAGCTGAGCCAGAACAGGACGGGACATGACGACTCCTTAGTTATGCGCGCCGTGCAGGTGCTGTGGACGCGAAGGGGTAAACCCCGATTGATAGCGTGCGGCACTTAAATCGTCAAACGGAATGGCCGGCGTGCGCCCGGAAATCAGGTCGCTCAACAGCTGGCCAGACCCACAGGCCATCGTCCAGCCAAGCGTACCGTGTCCGGTATTGGTCCACAGATTTTTAAACGGTGTGCGGCCCACGATAGGTGTGCCGTCCGGGGTCATTGGACGAAGACCGGTCCAGAATGTCGCCTGTTCAACAAAACCTCCGCGCGGGAAGAGATCCCCTACCACCATCTCCAGTGTTTCACGACGTGGCTTCAGCAGCTCGGTGTTGAAGCCGACAATCTCCGCCATCCCGCCTACGCGAATACGGTTATCGAAGCGCGTAATGGCAATTTTGTAGGTTTCATCCAGGATGGTCGACACGGGCGCGCCGCTCTCTTCTTTCACCGGAATGGTCAGCGAGTAGCCCTTGAGCGGGTAGACCGGAATATCGAGAATGCCTTTCAGCATGGCTGTGGAGTACGAGCCAAACGCCATGACGTAGGCATCGGCTTTGATCACCTCGTCGCCGCACTTCACGCCGTAAATCTTTTCCCCTTCCGACAGCAGCTTATCGACAGAGGTATTAAAGCGAAATTTCACCCCCGCCTGCTCGCACATTTGCGCCAGACGTTGCGTAAAGAGCTGGCAGTCACCGGTTTCGTCATTAGGCAGACGCAGACCGCCCGTCAGTTTGTGCGCCACTTCCGCCAGAGCCGGTTCAACCTGACCAAGCTGACTGGCTTCCAGCAATTGATACGGTACTCCGGCATCTTCCAGCACGGCGATATCACGGGTCGCATTTTCGTACTGTTGCTCTGTACGGAACAGCTGCAGTGTCCCGCCCTGGCGGCCTTCGTACTCAATACCGGTCGACGCACGCAAGGCTTTCAGACAATCACGGCTGTATTCCGCCAGACGCACCATACGCCCTTTGTTTTCCATGTAGTGCCGGGTGTCGCAATTGCGCAGCATTTGCCACATCCACTTCAACTGGAACTGGGTGCCGTCGAGGCTGATGGCCAGCGGCGCATGGCGCTGGAACATCCATTTAATCGCTTTCAGTGGAACACCGGGGGCCGCCCACGGCGCCGCATAGCCCGGAGAAATTTGTCCGGCATTCGCCGCGCTGGTTTCAAGCGCAGGTCCTGACTCACGATCGATAACGGTCACGTCATGTCCCGCCTGACTTAAATACCAGGCGCTGGTTACGCCAACGACACCACTTCCCAGTATGACAACACGCATAGCCACTCCATTATGTGCAAAAGAACAATCTTCTAATTACAGATTGATAACCTAGTTGAAAATATTATTCAACATATGACTTTTTTATGGTGACTTACCTCACACATCCCCCAGCATCAGGGGATAGTGCTAATTTAGGATCTCCTGCTGCGCGTTATTTTTAACCAGCATAATATGCTGCGAGACACCGTTTATTTGCGGTATCAAAAACGCGAAATCGCAAAGAAAAAATTTCTGCTCCAGCACGCTTTTTAACACGTTGATCTATGCTTGAAAGGAGGCTCTCCAGACAGAGAGAGCACCCACAACGAGGGCGCGCTAATGGCTACTATTGATTCCCTGAACAAGGACAACACACGTCTGAGCGATGGACCCGACTGGACCTTCGAGCTGCTGGATGTCTACCTCGCCGAAATCGACCGGGTTGCAAAACTGTATCGCCTGGATACCTATCCGCATCAGATTGAAGTCATTACGTCCGAACAGATGATGGACGCTTACTCCAGCGTCGGGATGCCGATTAACTATCCTCACTGGTCGTTTGGTAAAAAATTTATTGAAACGGAACGGTTGTATAAGCACGGCCAGCAGGGGCTGGCGTATGAGATTGTCATCAACTCCAACCCGTGTATTGCTTATTTGATGGAAGAGAACACCATTACCATGCAGGCGCTGGTGATGGCGCATGCCTGCTACGGACACAACTCCTTTTTCAAGAACAACTACCTGTTCCGCAGCTGGACAGATGCCAGTTCTATTGTCGATTACCTCATCTTCGCCCGTAAGTACATTACCGACTGTGAAGAGCGTTACGGCGTGGATGAAGTGGAAAAACTGCTCGACTCGTGCCACGCGCTGATGAACTACGGCGTGGATCGCTATAAACGTCCACAGAAAATCTCCCTGCAGGAGGAGAAAGCCCGGCAGAAAAGCCGCGAAGAGTATCTGCAAAGCCAGGTGAATATGTTGTGGCGTACCCTGCCGAAGCGTGAGGAAGAGAAAGCAGTTGCCGAAGCGCGTCGCTATCCGTCTGAGCCGCAAGAAAACCTGCTCTATTTTATGGAGAAGAATGCTCCGCTGCTGGAGCCATGGCAGCGTGAGATCCTGCGTATCGTGCGCAAGGTAAGCCAGTATTTCTACCCGCAAAAACAGACCCAGGTGATGAACGAGGGCTGGGCAACATTCTGGCACTACACCATTCTCAACCACCTGTATGACGAAGGAAAAGTCACCGAGCGGTTTATGATGGAATTCCTGCATAGCCATACCAATGTGGTGTTCCAGCCGCCGTACAACAGCCCGTGGTACAGCGGTATTAATCCGTACGCGCTTGGCTTTGCCATGTTCCAGGACATTAAACGTATCTGTCAGTCACCCACAGAGGAAGACAAGTACTGGTTCCCGGATATCGCCGGTTCCGACTGGCTGGAAACGCTGCATTTCGCCATGCGCGACTTTAAGGATGAGAGCTTTATTAGCCAGTTTATGTCGCCGAAGATCATGCGTGATTTCCGCTTCTTTACCGTTCTGGACGATGACCGGAATAATTATCTGGAGATTTCAGCGATCCATAACGAAGAGGGGTACCGTGAGATCCGCTCTCGCCTCTCTTCTCAGTACAACCTGAGCAATCTTGAACCCAATATTCAGGTGTGGAACGTTGATTTACGCGGTGACCGCTCTCTGACCTTGCGTTATATCCCGCACAACCGCGCGCCGCTGGATAAAGGGCGTAAAGAAGTGCTGAAGCATGTGCATCGCCTGTGGGGCTTTGACGTGCAACTTGAGCAGCAGAATGAAGATGGTAGCGTGGAGTTACTTGAGCGTTGTCCGGCGCGGTTGAATACGCTGTAGCTCTGCCCTGTTTGTCCGCTAAGCGTCGCGCCATCCGACGAAAAAAAACCTCTCATATGAGAGGTTTTTTTATTTAACGACTTTGAATCGCTAAATCACCCGGTAGGGTTTTCTGCATACGGTGCCAGATTTCACCAGAGTCATGGCCGTAGCGACGCACGGTTTCATAGACCTGATCGTGCAGACCTTCAGAACAGAGCTTGCTCAGTTTATGGTAGAAACCCAGTGCCAGGCTGCGGGCTTCCGGATTAGCAAAATAGTGGCGACCAATGCGGGTATACAGCCCTTTCATCCCGTTCAGAATAAGACCATAGATTGGGTTGCCAGAGGCAAACGCCAGCCCACGGAAGACGTTGTAATCGAGGGTTGCAAACGCATCTGCGTGATCTTCAACTTCGTTCGCACTGGCCAGTACTGCAAGAGCGTCTTCAGGATGCTGACGAAAAGCGGTACGAATAAAGATCGTCGCGATGTTGGTGCGAACAGAAAGCAGATTATCGATCAACTGCGGCACGCTTTCATGGTCGAGACGCGCCAGCGTTTCAAGAATGTTCAGCCCGGAAGTTTCCCAGAAGTTGTTCACTTTCGTTGGTTTGCCGTGCTGAATCGTCAACCACCCATCACGTGCCAGTCGCTGGAGCACTTCACGCAGCGTGGTGCGAGTGACGCCAATCAGTTCAGAGAGTTCGCGTTCAGCCGGAAGAATGGACCCCGCAGGAAAACGATTATTCCAGATGCTTTCAATGATGTACTCTTCCGCGAAACCCGCCGGGCTCTGCGCCTTAATGACCATAGTGAGATTTCCATTACACAGCTTTAGCAAATTGGACTCATCATACCAGAGGCACGCTGTAGCAGATAGCGCGGCAAAGAGAGAAAAGAGGGATCACGGTTTCATTTTTGTGAAATTTACAATGCTGTCATATCCACCTCCAGGCCGCGATTTTTGCGTATACTCATGTTTTGTCTTAGTTGACGGGGAAGGACGTCTGTCGTGGAAATTTCTTTTGGGCGCGCAGTGTGGCGCAATTTTTTAGGCCAGTCACCCGACTGGTACAAACTGTTATTACTGGTGTTCCTGATCGTTAACCCCATCATTTTTATTGTGAACCCGTTTATTGCCGGGTGGTTGCTGGTCGCGGAATTTATCTTCACTCTGGCTATGGCGCTAAAATGTTATCCCCTGCTGCCTGGCGGCTTGCTGGCTTTTGAAGCAGTCGTTATCGGTATGACCAGCGCAGAGCACGTGAAAGCAGAACTGGCCTCGAATCTTGAAGTACTTCTGCTGCTGATATTTATGGTGGCCGGTATCTACTTTATGAAGCAGCTACTGCTGTTTATCTTTACCCGCCTGCTGCTCAGTATTCCGTCGAAAACGCTTCTGTCGCTGGCCTTCTGCATGGCTGCCGCGTTTCTTTCGGCCTTCCTGGATGCACTGACGGTTGTTGCCGTGGTGATAAGCGTAGCCGTTGGATTTTACGGAATTTACCACCGGGCGGCCTCTTCGCGCCCCGGGGACGATCTGCTGGATGACAGCCAGGTTGACACTTACCACCGGGAAGTGCTGGAACAATTCCGCGCCTTCCTGCGAAGCCTGATGATGCATGCCGGTGTCGGCACCGCACTGGGTGGCGTGATGACAATGGTGGGTGAACCGCAAAACCTGATCATTGCCAAAGCGGCAGGCTGGCACTTTGGTGATTTCTTCCTGCGAATGGCACCGATGAGTGTACCGGTTCTGCTCTGCGGCCTGGTGACCTGTATGCTGGTGGAGAAGTTTCGTCTCTTTGGCTACGGTGCACAACTCCCGGACCCGGTACGTCAGGAACTGCAAAAATTCGATCTGCAAAGCCGTAGCCAGCGGACACGCCAGGAGACACTGCGTCTTATTGCACAGGGGATCATCGGTGTCTGGCTTATTGCCGCGCTGGCGTTTCATCTTGCAGAAGTAGGATTAATTGGCCTGTCGGTCATTATCCTCGCCGCCACTTTCACTGGTGTGACGGATGAGCATGCTATCGGCAAAGCGTTTACTGAAGCCCTGCCGTTTACCGCACTGTTGGCTGTATTTTTTGCCGTTGTGGCGGTGATTATTGACCAACACCTCTTCGCGCCAATTATTGCCTTTGTTTTACAGGCTGCACCGGATGCTCAGCTCTCACTGTTTTATCTGTTTAACGGCCTGCTTTCGTCGATATCAGATAACGTCTTTGTCGGAACGGTCTACATCAACGAAGCGAAAGCTGCCATGGAGCAAGGCGTCATCAGCACAGGTCAGTTTGAGTTACTGGCTGTGGCGATCAATACCGGCACCAATCTGCCGTCGGTGGCGACGCCTAACGGACAAGCCGCTTTCCTCTTCCTGTTGACCTCTGCACTGGCGCCACTAATACGACTTTCTTATGGCAAGATGGTCTGGATGGCCCTGCCCTATACGCTGGTGCTCACGATCGTGGGATTGCTTTGCGTCAAAATTACCCTCATTCCCTGTACGCAATGGTTGATACAAGCGGGTATACTTGCGGCGCAGTAAAGTATGTATATCGGGCAGTTCGCTGCCCGTTTGCCTTTTCGCACGATAAACATCCAATTACGTTTTATTTCGTCAGGTACATCTGGCGCGAAAGACGAATTCGTTTACACTGCGCTTTCTAAGCATGTTCCAGGGAAATGATTATGTTGAGATTTTTAAACCAGTGCTCCCGCGGTCGCGGAGCGTGGTTGTTAATGGCCCTGACCGCCTTTGCGCTGGAAATGGTCGCGCTGTGGTTCCAGCATGTGATGGGACTTAAACCCTGCGTGCTCTGCATCTACGAGCGCTGCGCACTGTTCGGCATTATGGGCGCTGGCCTGGTGGGTGCGATTGCACCGAAAACGCCGTTGCGCTACGCCGCAATCGCTATCTGGTTGTACAGCGCCTGGAAAGGGATTGAACTCTCCTGGCAGCACACTATGATGCAGCTGCATCCGTCACCGTTTATGACCTGTGATTTCGCCGCCCGCTTCCCGAGCTGGTTGCCGCTGGATAAATGGCTGCCGCAGGTGTTTGTTGCCTCCGGTGACTGCTCCGTTCGTCAGTGGGAATTCCTGACTCTGGAGATGCCGCAGTGGCTGGTGGGTATTTTTGTGGCCTACTTCGTCGTGGCACTGCTGGTGCTGATTGCTCAGCCATTCAAACCGAAGAAACGCGATTTGTTTGGAAGGTAAACGCAGCACGAACCGATACACAGCAAACAATAAAAAACCCGCCTCGGCGGGTTTTTTATTTCAACTCAACGGTTGGGATGATTCATGATGTGATCTTCCCAGTCCCGGACCTCAGATTCTTTCACCGCAATGTGGCGTACTGAAATGCGTTCACCGTGCATCGCCGCTTTCGACCCCGTCAGCAGCGGGTGCCAGTTCGGCAAATCCTTCCCTTCCGCCAGCAGGCGATACGCGCAGGTATGCGGCAGCCATTCGAAGGTTGGCAGATTATCGCGGGTTAATTTGATGCAGTCCGGCTCAAACTCGAACCGACGCTCATAGTTACGGCACTGGCAGGTTTTGATGTTCAACTGTTTGCAGGCAACGTTGGTGAAGTAGATTTCGTCAGAATCTTCATCCATCAGCTTGTGCAGGCAGCACTGCCCGCATCCGTCGCACAATGATTCCCATTCCGCGTCAGTCATGTCATCAAGAGTTTTGCTTTGCCAGAAAGGGATGTCGTTCATCAGGATGTCCACACGTCAAAAGAAAGCGCACCTTATAACGAGTCTGGCACGTTGTTGCAAGTTTTGCCGCCCTCTTCAGGCGGCAAGATGCGGTTACAGCACGCGGGTTTTCAGCGACAGGCCATTAAAACCAACGTCCAGTTCATCGCCGCTAATAAGGGGGCCGACACCTTCGGGCGTACCAGTCAGGATCACATCACCCGGTTTCAGGGTAAAGAAGCGGCTCATATAGGCGATCAACGGCACAATCTTATGGATCATATCGGCCGTAGTGCCCTGCTGACGGATCTCCCCATTGACCTTGAGGCTGAGCGGCGTGTCCTGCGGATCGCGGGTAAATTCGCTGACCGGAACAAAACCGGAAATGGGGCAGGAATTATCAAAACCTTTGGCTTTTTCCCACGGCTGCCCCGCTTTCTTCATTTTGCCCTGAACATCACGCAGTGTCAGATCGAGAGCCACGCCGTAACCGGCAATCGCTTTCTGGACATGTTCTTCAGAGGCCTGACGCAGCGTCGCACCGATCAGCACAGCGAGTTCAACTTCGTGATGGACTGAACCCAGCCCCTGCGGTAAGGCCAGCGGCTGACGGATATCACAAAGCGCCGTTTCAGGCTTAATGAACAGAACCGGTTCTTCTGGCGTCGCGCTACCCATCTCCTGAATATGTTTTGCATAGTTGCTGCCCACGCAGACCACTTTGCTGACGGGATAATCCAGTAATGCACCTTGCCAGTTATGATGTTGATACATGGTCGCCCCCTAAACGGTTGATGTGTTGTGTCCAAAAACAGTTGAGACTATTTTTTTCCATTCGCCTCAAGATGCTGTTTTAATAAATTCTCAGGCGGTGGTGGAAGCTGTAAATAATAGCCCTGCTCGGTTAATGCCGTTTTCACTTTTTCCAGATCGGCATTCACCAGAGTCTTACGACCATCCAGCGGCAGCAGCATCGCCAGCTGTGGTCGGCCAAAGCTTTTCATTAATTCTTCAGGCACGCGGGAAAAATCGTCTTTCTTTTCGACATAAAGATAGGTCTGGTCACGACTTGTACTTCTGTAGATCACACAAAACATGTTTTTACTCTGAATTAATGGGTGGTTGCTTGCCTCAATATACTCCTGACTATAACATGCCTGATACTCTTCGGAATATCGCAGCGAGTGGTTGCGGTTAATAGCAAATTGAGTAAGGCCAGGATGTCAAACACGCCCATCGAGCTTAAAGGCAGTAGCTTCACCTTATCAGTGGTACATTTGCATGATGCAAAACCCGAGGTTATTCGTCAGGCGTTAGAAGACAAAATCGCCCAGGCTCCCGCTTTTCTGAAACACGCCCCTGTTGTTATCAATGTCAGCGCGCTTGAAGCGCCGGTTAACTGGAAACTTCTCCAGCAAGCCGTCTCCTCGACCGGGCTGCGTATTGTGGGCATCAGTGGCTGCAAAGATGCTGAGTTGAAAGCGGAAATTGACCGTGCGGGGCTGCCACTTCTGACTGAGGGCAAAGAAAAAGCCTCACGTGCAGCACCTGTTGCCGTCCAGACGCCCCCTCCTGCGGTGCAAAACGTTACCGCTGTCACAAAAACGCGAATGATTGATGTACCGGTTCGTTCCGGTCAGCGCATTTATGCACCAAACTGTGATCTGATTGTTACAAGCCACGTCAGTGCTGGCGCAGAGCTGATTGCAGATGGCAATATTCACGTTTACGGTATGATGCGTGGACGTGCGCTCGCGGGTGCAAGTGGCGATCGGGATGCACAAATATTTTGTACTCACCTGACGGCGGAACTGGTGTCCATCGCAGGTGAATATTGGCTGAGCGACAAGATCCCAGCCGAATTTTATGGCAAAGCGGCTCGTCTGCGCCTGGCAGACGACGCGTTGACCGTTCAACCGTTGAATTGATCCCTTTTTAACAAGGAATTTCTATGGCACGCATTATTGTTGTTACTTCGGGTAAAGGAGGCGTTGGCAAGACCACCTCCAGCGCGGCCATCGCTACTGGTTTGGCCCAGAAGGGAAAGAAAACCGTCGTTATCGACTTCGATATCGGTCTGCGTAACCTCGACCTGATCATGGGATGTGAGCGTCGCGTCGTGTATGACTTTGTGAACGTCATTCAGGGCGATGCTACGCTGAACCAGGCGCTGATTAAAGATAAGCGCACCGAGAACCTCTACATTCTCCCGGCCTCTCAGACGCGTGACAAAGACGCCCTGACCCGTGAAGGAGTCGAAAAGGTGCTCGATGATCTGAAAAAAATGGAGTTCGACTTTGTGGTCTGCGACTCCCCCGCGGGTATCGAAACCGGTGCCCTGATGGCGCTCTACTTCGCTGATGAAGCGATCATCACCACCAACCCTGAAGTGTCATCCGTGCGTGACTCTGACCGCATTCTGGGCATCCTCGCGTCGAAATCACGTCGTGCGGAAAATGGCGAAGACCCGATTAAAGAACACCTGCTGCTCACCCGCTACAACCCTGGCCGCGTGAACAAAGGTGACATGCTGAGCATGGAAGACGTGCTGGAGATCCTGCGCATCAAACTGGTGGGTGTAATCCCGGAAGATCAGTCCGTGTTACGCGCCTCTAACCAGGGCGAGCCAGTGATCCTTGATACAATGGCAGATGCAGGTAAAGCGTATGCTGATACTGTTGACCGTCTGCTGGGAGAAGAACGTCCTTTCCGCTTCATTGAAGAAGAGAAGAAAGGTTTCCTCAAACGCCTGTTCGGAGGATAAGTTATGGCATTACTGGACTTTTTTCTCTCGCGGAAAAAGAACACCGCCAACATCGCTAAAGAACGTCTGCAAATTATCGTGGCGGAGCGCCGTCGTAGCGACGCCGAGCCTCATTACCTGCCGCAGTTGCGTAAGGACATCCTGGAAGTGATCTGTAAGTATGTGCAGATTGACCCGGAGATGGTCACCGTACAGCTGGAGCAGAAAGACGGGGATATTTCGATTCTGGAGCTGAACGTTACGCTCCCGGAAGCGGAAGAGTCACGTCCGTAGGTTTGTGGTTTTGTAACCCCGGTAAGCGCAGCGCCGCCGGGGGAATATGCCGGGTATTTCACCCGGCATATTTATTAGCGCGGATACCCTTCCAGCAGCGTATTCAGACGATCGGCCATCAATTCCCCACGCCATCCTGCCACCATTTCCGGCAAACCATTTTGCGGTTTCAACTTCCAGTGCCAGTTCAGCAGTTGGTTAATCTGTCGGCGTGAGGCGAGCAGTTCCGCACTCAGTTTGCTTTCCGTTGCGACGGTCTGCACCAGCGCTTTGATATCCTTAAACGCTTTACGGTAGCCCGGCATATCCATCAGATTCAGCAGCGGTTCCGGCAACGCATCTTCCGGCAGCTCCTGCGCTTTTGCGACCAGCGCCAGCAGGGTTTTGCCGTGGAAACGGATCTCGCTTCCTGAAAGCCCAATGCTGTCCAGCTCGCCCAGGCTACCTGGCATATAGCGTGCAACCGCCCAGAGATGCTCTTCACGGACCACAAAATTAACGGCAAGGTCACGCTCGCGGGCTTTGCGCAGACGCCAGTCCGCTAACAGTTGCAGGCACGCCAGCTGACGCGTACGTAACTGCCAGGCATTAGTGATATCGCGCCAGGCGTCTTTCGGGTCAACCACTTCCTGACGACGTTGCTGCGCCATACGACACTCATCCAGGGCCGCAGCCAGCCAACCTGAAGCTTCAGCCTCTTTCATCAGTTGTCCGGCAATCGGCAGCAGATAAAATACGTCTGCCGCCGCGTATTCCATCTGACGCTCAGTCAGAGGGCGTGCCAGCCAGTCAGTACGGGATTCGCTTTTGTCCAGCGTCAGGCCCGTGTACTCCTCCACCATGGCAGCAAAGCCCCATGAGAGCGGACGATTGCTGAATGCCGCCAGGATCTGCGTATCAATCAACGGCTGCGGCATGATGCCAAACGTGTTGAGAAAGACCTCCAGATCTTCACTGCCTGCGTGCAGGTATTTCGTCACGGCAGTATCGAGCAGCAGGTCACGCATTGGCGTCCAGTCGGTAATACCAAGAGGATCGATCAGCGACACATGTTTACCGTCGAACATCTGAATTAAACCCAGCTGCGGATAATAAGTCCGGGTACGGACAAATTCGGTATCCAGGGCAATGGCAGGAAAGTCGCGCGTCACTTCGCACAGCGAAGCCAGCTCGTCATTGGTCGTGATCATCTGGTAATTCAAAACGGGTTCTCTTTTGTTTGCGCCCATAAAAAACGCCGGCTTAACCGGCGTCTGGGCGATTAGCGTGAAGCTCAGGCCTTATTGTCTACTTTGCCACGGGCTTCGTCACGTAATTCTCGTCGTAATATCTTTCCAACGTTTGATTTCGGCAGCTCATCGCGGAATTCAACCAGCTTCGGTACCTTGTACCCCGTCAGTTGACGGCGACAGAACGTTACCAGTTCCTCCTCGGTGAGAGACGGATCCTTCTTGACCACAAAAATTTTGACCGCTTCACCACTGCTGCCGGAAGGAACCCCTACCGCCGCCACTTCGAGTACGCCGCTGTGCTGCATGACGACATCTTCGATCTCGTTCGGATAGACGTTGAAGCCGGACACGAGGATCATGTCTTTCTTACGGTCAACGATGCGCAGGAAGCCCTCATCATCCATCACGGCGATGTCCCCGGTGTGTAGCCAGCCGTCTTTGATGATTTCGTCTGTCGCATCAGGACGCTGCCAGTAACCCAGCATTACCTGTGGCCCTTTAACACACAGTTCTCCCGGCTCACCCGGTGCAACTTCGTTATCGTCATCATCGACCAGTTTAGCCTCTGTCGAAGGCACTGGCAGACCAATGCTACCGCTGTGGTAGTCAATATCATGTGGATTGACGCTAACCAGCGGCGCACACTCCGTCAGGCCATAGCCTTCCAGCAAATACTGACCGGTGAGTTTGACCCAGCGCTCGGCGACTGCCTGTTGCACCGGCATCCCACCACCCGCAGAGAGGTGCAGCGTCGAAAAATCAAGCTGCTGGAACTCTTTGTTGTTAAGCAGCGCGTTAAACAGGGTATTCACACCGGTCATCGCGGTGAACGGATATTTTGCCAGTTCTTTGACCAGCCCAGGAATATCACGCGGGTTGGTGATCAATACGTTTTGGCCACCCAGTTCAATGAACAGCAGACAGTTCATGGTGAGCGCAAAAATGTGATACAGCGGCAATGCTGTAATGACCAGCTCTTTTCCAGGATGCAGCAGTGGGCCATACGTGGCATTCACCTGCTCAAGGTTTGCCAGCATGTTACGGTGGGTCAGCATCGCGCCTTTCGCCACGCCGGTAGTGCCGCCAGTGTATTGCAGGAAGGCCAGGTCTTCTGACACCACCTCCGGCTTGACGTATTGCATACGATAGCCCGCATGGAGCGCACGGCGGAAGGAGATAGCATCCGGCAGATGGTATTTTGGCACCAGGCGTTTGACGTATTTGACGACAAAGTTAACCAGCGTGCCTTTGGCGGTGGAGAGTTGATCCCCCATACGCGTCAGGATGACGTGCTTAACCTGGGTTTTATCGACCACTTTTTCCAGCGTGTGGGCAAAGTTAGAGACAATCACAATTGCCGCCGCGCCGCTGTCGTTCAGCTGGTGTTCCAGTTCACGCGGCGTGTACAACGGGTTAACGTTGACGACAATCATCCCTGCTCGCAGGATACCGAACAATGCTACCGGGTATTGCAGCAGGTTCGGCATCATCAGCGCGACGCGGTCCCCTTTTTGCAGTCCCAGACCTTCCTGTAGATAAGCCGCAAACGCCCGGCTACGCTCCTCAAGTTTACGGAACGTCATCACCTCGCCCATATTCACGAAAGCGGGTTGATCGGCATAACGCCTTACCGAGTGTTCAAATAATTCAACCAGGGATTGATAACGGTCAGGATTGATCTCGGCAGGAACATCTGCGGGATAACGGTTAAGCCAAACCTTCTTCAATGCATCACCTCTGAAATGAGTGTTCGTCGTCATCACAACCCCGATAATAAACAGTTTGTTAACATTATATTAACTCAGCGTACCAGTTTATTAATTGTTCAGATTTAAGGTTGCGAAGCGCGTCACTCTTTTTTTTCGTCTTGTCCGTAAAAAAACAGAGACAGCGGCTGAGCCGCTGTCTCTTTTCCAGCAATAACAGTAAGTTACTCAGTAACGATAGTCTGTACCTGTGCAGGTCCTGGGTTATACCAACCCCAGCCCGGGTAGCCATAACGATAAGGATGCGGTCCCCACATCCACGGGTCGATAGGCTGAGGCGGCATAATCACCTGCTGCGCCAGGCGCCAGCGTTTATACCCGTTAACCTGCATGGTCATGAATTTGTACGGCGTGTTGCCGATCTTGCCCTGCACGGCACCGGTAATCGGCCCGACAACGGTCACCAGTTGTCCGCGAAAATCGACCGGGTCAAGGAAACCACTGACGTCCGCATAAATCCGACCGCGAGAGGCTTCACCCAGTACAGGCCGAGCACCGCTGTCCAGCGGAACGGTTGCGATCTCCAGACGGGTTTTTCCCTGCTGGTTTTGTACGTCGATCACCTTGCCGCCGAAGCGAGCTTCCTGGCCGACGTAAAGCTCAGGGGCATTCATCACCCGGACCAGATCCTGCTGTGGTGTCGGGCTGCTGCCCTTTATCGCATCAGGAACGGAAACGCATCCGCTCAGTGCTATGGCTACAACGCCTGCCATAATAAGGCGTACTACTTTAGTCTGAACCGCCATGATGCGACTCCTTTTTCTCAGTTCCTGTTACTGAGATTCACTCGCGGCCCGGAAGTTTCTTCCACGCGACGGTGTTTCGCAAATAAACCGGCTCCGCGTGTTCCACGGCAACGGTTTTTCCTTCTGCAAGCAGCTGGCAGGCAATCGGAAGCATATCTTCCGCAGCTGGCAGTAACATGTTGCCATCCACCAGCGTCACCCCGGTATCGTTCGCCATCTCGGGCCACGCAGGCCAGCCCGTGCCGACAGTCGCCCACTCACCGGACAGCTCTTGCAGTCGTTCAGTGACCGCTTCCGGCTTAAGCACGGCTTCCGTCTCTTCACCGTGCCACACGCCGTTTTCATCGCGCGTATATTCGGCCCAGTAGACTTCACCCATGCGGGCATCAATCGCGGCCAGCACGCGCGTTGCTCCGGTCATGCGCCATGCACCCTGCGCCATGGTGGCGAGAGTAGAGACGCCAATCATCGGCAGCTCAGCGCCCAGCGCCAGCCCCTGTGCAATGCCAATCCCGATACGTACGCCCGTAAAGCTGCCAGGCCCTCGGCCAAAGGCCAGCGCATCGAGGTCGGTTAAGGAGGTGTTGCCCTGAGTTAAAATCGCTTTTACCAGGGGCAGAATGCGCTGGGTGTGTTCCCGTGGGCACTCTTCGAAATGAGCAGAGATAGTACCGTCGTTCCACAGGGCAACGGAACAAGCCTCTGTAGCGGTATCAATAGCCAGAATTCGCATCAGTTGTCGCGCTCTCGCAAGGGTCAGTCACAAAATGGCGCGCATCTTAGCACACTCCGGGGCAAATTACTCCGCCGTTGGGTTTGCGAGGAAACGCACCGCGCGTTTTATGTCCCGCGTACGTGGCGCGGGCGGCAGGCTTGCAAGGAAAGTGGCACCATACGGGCGCATCACCAGCCGGTTATCGCAAATGACCAGCACGCCGCGGTCGGTCACGTCGCGGATCAATCGCCCTACCCCTTGCTTGAGGGTAATTACCGCATCCGGCAACTGGACTTCGTCAAACGGATCGCCTCCGCGCAGGCGGCAATCTTCCATGCGCGCTTTCAGCAGCGGATCGTCCGGAGAGGTAAACGGCAGTTTATCAATAATCACCAGCGAGAGCGTGTCCCCGCGCACATCCACCCCTTCCCAGAAGCTGCTGGTTGCCACAAGGAGGGCATTACCGGCACTGACAAACTGCTGCAGCAGTTGCCCTTTGCTTGTTTCACCCTGTAACAGCACTGGCAAGGTCATGGTGGCACGGAACTGCTCAGCCAGGTCTCTCATCATGGCGTGAGAGGTGCAGAGCATAAAGCAGCGGCCGTTGTTGGCCTCAATCATCGGTTTTAACATCGCCGCCAGGTGGCGTGCGGCACCGGGCTGATTCGGTAATGGCAAATTGCGCGGCACACAGAGCAGCGCCTGTTTTTCGTAATCGAACGGGCTTGGCAGCAGCAGTGACTCCGCATGCTCGATGCCCAGACGCTCGGTAAAGTGGTGCAGATCGTCATTCACCGAAAGCGTTGCCGAGGTGAAGATCCAGCTTCCCGGTTTTTGCGCCATCACTTCTTTGAATTTATCTGCCACGGTAAGCGGTGTCAGGGCGAGGGTGAAATGACGTGAGGTACACTCATACCAGTAGCTGAAACCCGGCTGGTTAATCTCTTTCAGCCGTTTGAGCCGCCCGCGATAGAGCGTGGCGCGCTCGAAGGCAGCATCCAGCAACGCGGAGCGTCCGAGGGACAGTTTCGCCACGTCGTAACAGAGTTCAAGGGCATCATCCAGCAGCAGCAATGCGCGCTGGATATTTTTGTCGGCCAGCAGTTCACGCAGGTTGCCACGATAGCCCGGCTCGCCAAGCTGTAAGCGAAAATCCTGGGCACTTTGCGCCAGTCGGTCGGCACACTTCTGCAACTGCTGGGTATCTTTTAATTCAGTACGGTAAGCAATGGTGAAATCTTTGGCCAGATCCAGTAGCTGACGGCTGGAGAGCGACTGACCGAAATACTGGCTGGCGATATCCGGCAGTTGATGGGCTTCATCGAAGATCATGACGTCCGCCTCGGGGATCAGCTCACCAAAACCGCTATCTTTAACCACCATATCGGCGAGAAACAGATGGTGGTTCACCACCACCACATCGGCATCCATCGCCGTTTTGCGCGCTTTCACCACAAAGCAGTCTTTATACAGCGGGCAGTCGCTGCCAAGACAGTTGTCGTTAGTACTGGTCACCAGCGGCCAGGCAGGAGAGTCTTCCGGCACACTCGCGCAGGTGCTGATATCCCCTTCTTCGGTCTGGTTCGCCCAGGCGCGAAGAATAATAACGTCACTCAGGGTTTGCACCGGCAGATCACCCCCTGCCAGCGCCTGCTGCTCAAGACGTTCCAGACAGAGATAGTTGGAGCGTCCCTTCAGCAAGGCCAGACGGCCTTTGTATTTCAACGCCTTTGCCACGGTGGGTAAATCGCGGCTGTAGAGCTGATCCTGCAGCGCTTTCGATCCGGTGGAAATAATCACCTTCTTTTTTGCACGCAGCGCCGGAGCAAGGTAAGCATACGTTTTCCCGGTACCGGTTCCGGCTTCGACCACCAGCGGTTGCGCCTTGTCGATCGCGCGCGCAACGGCATGCGCCATCTGCCGCTGTGGTTCACGCGGTTTGAAACCAGGGATGGCCTGTGCTAATTGACCTTCAGGGGAAAAATCGTCTGCCACGTTGTTCTCTCACTGTATTTTTGCACAGGGATTATGTCAGCCCCTTCTCTCCAGTGCCACCCCAATATAGTGACGACAGCGGAACAATATGGCAGTCTTGCCGCCTGATGACGAAAAATAACGAGGAAACGTTTATGACAATTGTGCGCATTGATGCCGAAGCCCGCTGGTCTGATGTGGTGATCCATAACCAGACGCTCTACTACACCGGCGTACCGGCTAACCTGGACGCAGATGCGTTCGAGCAGACGGCAAACACCCTGGCGCAGATTGACGCGGTGCTGGAAAAACAGGGCAGCGACAAATCCCGCATTCTGGATGCGACGATTTTTCTGGCAAACAAAGATGACTTCGCGGCAATGAACAAAGCCTGGGATGCGTGGGTTGTAGCAGGTCACGCGCCTGTACGCTGCACCGTACAGGCCACGCTGATGAAACCGGAATACAAGGTTGAGATTAAGATTATCGCGGCGGTTTAAGCCCGATCACTCTTAATCTTCATCCTCAAAACGCGCCACGATCCGCTCGCCGGTATGCGTGGCGCGCAGTTCTTCAGCCACCTGGGAAATCGCCTGTCCGCTGCTCATCCCCTGGGACATCAGTTCCTGAATTCGCTCAACCGCTTTCTGCTGCTGCTCGTGGCTCAGAGAAGGTAAACCTGCAAACATCGTCAACTCCTGCTAAATTATTGGCGCTAATTATTTCACGCTGCCCGGTAGTATGCCACACATGAACATGCGCTTCCCCACTGTTATTACCCTGCCCTGGCGTACGGACGCCGCTGAATTCTGGTTTGCTCGTTTGAGCCATCTTCCGTTTGCGATGCTGCTGCACTCCGGCTATGCGGATCACCCGTACAGCCGCTTCGATATTCTGGTAGCCGATCCCGTCAAGACGCTGACAACCGATGACATGTCGTTAACCGACGATCCGCTGATGCTGCTTCAGCAAGAAATTAACGCGCTGGGCTTATCTGCCACACCGAACCCGGACCTCCCTTTTCAGGGGGGCGCGCTGGGCCTGTTTGGCTACGATTTGGGTCGTCGTTTCGAAACGCTACCTGAACATGCGCAGGCTGATATTTCCCTGCCAGACATGGCCGTGGGACTGTATGACTGGGCGTTAATCGTTGATCATCAGAAAAAAACGGTTTCCCTTCTGAGCCATCATGACGTGCAGGCGCGCCTGGCGTGGCTTGAGGCGCAGCAAGCTGCCCCGGCACAGTCGTTCACACTAACCTCCGGGTGGCGCTCAAATATGAGCGCCGCGGAATATGCCGAAAAATTCTCGCGCGTTCAGGCGTATCTGCAAAGCGGTGACTGTTATCAGGTTAACCTTGCCCAGCGTTTCCAGGCGACTTATGAAGGCGATGAATGGCAGGCATTTACCCGCCTCAATGCCACTAACCGGGCACCGTTCAGCGCGTTTATTCGCCTGAAACAGGGGGCAATACTCAGCTTGTCGCCTGAGCGCTTTATTCATCTGGCAGAGGGTACGATCCAAACCCGTCCGATTAAAGGCACATTGCCGCGTCTTACCGATCCCGACGCCGATCGTCAGCAAGCAGAAAAACTGGCCACCTCACCGAAGGACCGCGCCGAAAACCTGATGATTGTTGATCTCATGCGTAACGATATAGGCCGGGTGGCCGTTCCGGGCAGCGTACGCGTGCCGGAACTGTTTGTCGTCGAACCTTTCCCGGCGGTGCATCATCTGGTCAGTACCATTACCGCGCGTCTGCCCACTTCTCGCACCGCCTGCGATCTGCTCCGCGCCGCGTTTCCTGGCGGATCCATCACTGGCGCGCCAAAAATTCGCGCCATGGAAATCATCGACGAACTGGAACCGCACCGCCGCAACGCCTGGTGCGGTAGCATTGGCTATATCAGCCTCTGTGGCACGCTGGATACAAGCATCACGATCCGCACGCTGACGGCCTGCAACGGAAATCTTTACTGTTCGGCCGGAGGCGGCATTGTTGCCGATAGCCAGGTCGATGCGGAATATCAGGAAACCTTTGATAAAGTTAACCGTATCCTGAAACAACTGGAGTAATCACGGGTGGAAAAAGAGAACATGACGCTGGATGACTTTTTATCTCGTTTTCAGCTATTACGACCGCAGGTCAACCGCGAAGCGCTTAATCAGCGTCAGGCAGCCGTACTGATCCCGGTCGTGCGTCGCGCGCAGCCGGGCCTGCTGCTCACCCAGCGTTCTCCCCATTTACGTAAGCACGCGGGTCAGGTCGCCTTCCCAGGAGGCGCAGTCGACAGTTCCGACGCCTCGCTGATTGTCGCCGCGCTGCGGGAGGCGCAGGAAGAGGTTGCCATTCCGCCAGAGGCTGTGGAGGTTATCGGCGTGCTGCCGCCCGTCGACAGTGTCACCGGGTTTCAGGTCACGCCAGTGGTTGGCATTATCCCGCCGGGCCTGCAGTATCACGCCAGCGTTGATGAAGTTTCTGCGGTGTTTGAAATGCCGCTGGATGAAGCCCTTCGACTGAGTCGTTATCACCCGCTGGATATTCAGCGTCGCGGGCATGACCATCGGGTCTGGTTGTCCTGGTATCAGCATTATTTTGTCTGGGGCATGACGGCAGGCATTATTCGTGAGCTGGCGTTGCAAATCGGCCTGAAGCCTTGACTATACTTTACATTCCGCCCTCTTCTGCCAGGTTTGCGATCTGTGTCGCGCTATTAGCAAAACCCATCGTTAACCATTAGTTTAATTCATGTGAATAGTTAAGCCGAGGTCGGTGTTCCCTCTTACACTATGCGCAGTTATAACATCGTTACTGGAACCCCGGTAACCCTGTCAGGAGTGTGAAAGTGATTAGTATATTCGACATGTTCAAAGTGGGAATTGGCCCTTCGTCTTCCCATACTGTTGGCCCGATGAAGGCCGGTAAACAGTTCGTCGATGATCTGGTCGAAAAAGGATTACTGGAAAGCGTTACCCGTGTCGCCGTGGATGTTTACGGCTCACTGTCATTAACGGGTAAAGGCCACCACACCGATATCGCCATTATTATGGGTCTGGCTGGCAATATGCCGGATACCGTTGATATTGATGCCATCCCGGCGTTCATCCGCGACGTGGAAACACGTGGCCGCCTGCTGCTGGCTAACGGCCAGCATGAAGTCGATTTCCCGCAGGATGACGGCATGCGTTTTCGTAGCGACAACCTGCCGCTGCATGAAAACGGCATGACCATCCACGCCTGGAACGGCGAAAAAGAGATTTACAGCAAAACCTACTACTCCATCGGCGGGGGCTTTATCGTCGATGAAGAACATTTTGGCAAAGATAGCGTCGGCGACGTCAACGTACCGTACCCGTTCAAATCGGCTACCGAAATGCTGGGTTACTGCAAAGAGACCGGTCTTTCACTGTCCGGTATGGTGATGCAGAACGAACTGGCACTGCACAGCAAAAAAGAGATTGAAGACTATTTTGCAAACGTGTGGCAAACCATGCGCGCCTGTATCGATCGCGGGATGAACACCGAAGGCGTTCTGCCGGGTCCACTGCGCGTACCACGTCGTGCCTCTGCTTTGCGCCGTATGCTGGTGACCACGGACAAGTTCTCCAACGACCCGATGAACGTGGTCGACTGGGTAAACATGTTTGCCCTGGCGGTTAACGAAGAAAACGCCGCAGGGGGGCGCGTCGTGACAGCTCCTACCAACGGCGCGTGCGGCATCGTTCCGGCGGTACTGGCTTACTACGACCACTTTATTGAACCAGTGACCCCGGACATCTACATCCGTTATTTCCTGGCGGCGGGTGCCATCGGTGCGCTGTACAAAATGAACGCCTCCATTTCTGGCGCTGAAGTCGGTTGTCAGGGTGAAGTAGGTGTGGCCTGTTCTATGGCGGCAGCCGGTCTGGCAGAACTGTTGGGAGCAAGCCCTGAGCAGGTCTGTGTGGCGGCTGAAATCGGTATGGAACATAACCTCGGTCTGACTTGTGACCCGGTTGCAGGTCAGGTCCAGGTGCCGTGTATCGAACGTAATGCAATTGCGTCGGTGAAAGCCATCAACGCCTCGCGCATGGCGATGCGCCGTACCAGCGAGCCGCGTGTATCGCTGGATAAGGTGATTGAAACCATGTACGAAACGGGCAAAGACATGAACGCGAAATACCGTGAAACGTCCCGTGGTGGCCTGGCCATTAAGGTGCAGTGCGACTAATACTCTCTTTCGCCCATCTGCAACGGATGGGCGAATTTCCCTCCTGTTTCTCGTCTCCTTCTGCTTTCACCACTACACTTTGTACTGTTGCGTCCGGCTTTTGTGGCTGGTGGCTTATCAGGCGACCGTTCATGCAAACAGCACAAACGATCATTAAAAACTATCGCCGAAAACGCGTTATCGTCTGTGTGACGGTCGCGCTCCTCACGCTCATCCTGACATTAGGTATTCGCTTTATTTCGCAGCGGAACGTAAACCAACAGCGGATCCTCGACTTTACCAGCCATACCGTTCGCTCCCTTGATAACGTTCTGCTTTCTTTAGAAAACCGTCGCAAGGTGCTGCAGCCCCTGGTGGGTCAACCCTGCCCGCAGACACACCTGGCTCTGCGAAAGCAGGCGGCTATTTTGCAAACCGTGCGCTCCATTGCCCTGATTAAAGACGGTATTCTCTATTGCTCCAGTATTTTCGGTAGCCGCAATGTGCCGGTTCGTGACTTCCTGAAAGAATTACCCGCCAACACCACGAAGCTGATTTTATCGACCGACCAGTGGTTGCTTAAGGGCAGCCCGATTTTGATCCAGTGGTACCCGGTCTCCGGAGACGGTGAAGACGGCGTCATTGAGATCATCAATATTGATCTTATTACCAAAATGATACTGGAACCCCAGCGCCCGCTTATTAATGACGTGGCACTGACCGTGGGGGATCGCTTTCTGCGTTATGGTCAACGCGTCACTGATAGCCTGACATTTGATGAAGATGGCGCTATTTTCCAGCAGTCATCAATCCGTAATCCTTTCTCCATTACAGTAAGCGGGCCGGGTCCTGGACAACTCGCCTTAAAGAGTCTGCCAGCCCAGTTGCCGCTTGGGTTAATGCTGAGCCTGTTGCTGGGGTATCTCGCCTGGCTCGCTACGGCAAACCGGATGAGCTTCACATGGGAGATCGATATGGGGATTGCGGCGCGTGAATTTGAGCTTTTCTGTCAGCCGCTGGTGAATGCCCGTACTCAGGAGTGCTCTGGCGTTGAGATCCTGCTGCGCTGGAATAACCCCCGTCAGGGATGGATCTCCCCGGAAGTATTTATTCCTCTGGCAGAAGAACACAACCTGATTGTTCCCCTGACCCGTTACGTCATCGCCGAAACGGTGCGCCAGATAAGTTACTTTCCTTCCAGCGCCGGTTTCCACATTGGGATTAATGTCGCCGCCAGCCATTTCCGTCGCGCTGCGTTGATACAGGATCTGAACCACTTCTGGTTCAGCGCACACCCGCGCCAGCAACTGGTGATTGAATTAACGGAACGAGATGCGTTGCTGGATGCGGATTATCGCACTGTGCGTGAGCTCCATCGTAAGGGGGTGAAACTCGCTATCGACGATTTTGGCACCGGGAACAGTTCCCTCTCCTGGCTTGAAAAACTGCACCCGGACGTTCTGAAAATTGATCAGTCGTTTACCACTGCAATTGGCACTGATGCAGTAAATTCAACGGTGACAGATATCATTATTGCTCTGGGTCAGCGGCTGAATATCGAACTGGTTGCTGAAGGGGTCGAGACAGAGGAACAAGCGCGGTATTTACGCCGTCATGGGGTACCTGTCCTGCAGGGATTTTTCTATGCACGGCCTATGCCACTGCGAGATTTTCCGCAATGGCTGGCGGGAAGTTCCTCCCCGCCAGCACATCATAACGGACACATCGTGCCTTTAATGCCGTTACGTTAAGCAGACTTACTCATCTTCATCGTGAACAGAGTGTTCTTTAACAATACGGACCATATCAACGCGATAGTCGTTGGCTTCAACGATGGTAATGTGCAACGGCGGCAGTTCGATAACATCACCCACTCGTGGGATTTGCCCGTTAACCGCGATGACCAGACCCGCCACGGTGGCAATGTCTTCTTCATCGTTGACCACGTTTTCCAGCCCCAGGGTGTGTGAGAGCGCATGCAGATCGGTTGTACCTTTAACCAGCCAGCCTTCACCGTCAGCCACGATCTCAGGTGTTTCGTCTGCATCCGGGAACTCACCGGCGATCGCTTCAAGCACGTCCAGCGGCGTCACCAGCCCCTGTACTACGCCAAATTCGTTAGTGACGATCACAAAGCTACCGCGAGCACGGCGTAGCACGCCCAGCAGGTTGATTGGATCTAACGTTTCCGGCACCACAATCGCAGGTGAAGCAGCGGCGATGGCTTCGACGTTGACACCCTCTTCCAGAGCCACCAGCATCTCTTTCGCACGGACCACACCGATGATCTCATCCAGCTCACCACGGCAAACCGGGAACAGGCTGTGTGGTGACGAGAGCAACTGCTGACGAATTTCATCTACGCTCAGGTTTGCATCAACCCAACTGATTTCACCGCGCGGGGTCATGATCCCACGCAGTGAACGCGAGGCCAGGGAGAGTACGCCGTTAATCATGTAGCGCTCTTCTTCCACAAACGCCCCTTCAGGGACCGGAACCGGGTGACGGTTTTCGGAATCAGACTGGACGTTGACCTGTCGACGGCCCCCCATCAGACGCAGAATGGCGTCTGCAGTACGGGCACGAAGTGGCTGATTCGACTGCTGTTTAATAAAGTTACGGCGCGCAATCTGGTTAAACAGCTCAATCAGAATTGAGAAGCCAATGGCTGCGTACAGGTAGCCTTTCGGAATATGGAAACCAAAGCCTTCCGCCACCAGGCTCAAACCAATCATCAACAGGAAGCTCAGACACAGAACCACTACCGTCGGATGCTGATTCACGAAACGCGTCAGCGGTTTCGAGGCCAGCAGCATGACCGCCATCGCAATAACAACAGCCGCCATCATCACCGGGAGATGATTCACCATGCCGACGGCCGTGATCACCGCATCCAGCGAGAAGACCGCATCAAGCACCACGATCTGCATCACGACAACCCAGAAGCTGGCATAGCCTTTACCATGCCCATCATCGTGCTGACGGTTTTCCAGCCGCTCATGTAGCTCTGTCGTCGCTTTAAACAGCAGGAATATCCCCCCCAATAGCATGATCAAATCACGGCCGGAGAAGGTGAAATCCATGACGGAAAAGAGCGGTTTTGTCAGCGTAACCATCCACGAGATGACGGACAGCAATGCCAGGCGCATGACCAGCGCCAGCGACAGACCAATCAGGCGCGCTTTATCACGCTGTTTTGGCGGCAGTTTGTCCGCAAGGATGGCGATAAACACCAGGTTATCAATGCCGAGAACAATCTCCAGCACCACCAGCGTGAGCAATCCCACCCAGATTGACGGGTCCATTAAGAATTCCATGACAAGCTCCTGCTAAAGGAATGACGAAACGGTGCCCCACTCAATGTGGGCAAAACAGAGGCAGACAGAGTCGAAACGTGGCGAGGATCGCCGGTGAAATAGGCGCGAAATGGCCTGGTAGATGACTGACGTCGGTGACGGTCCATATAGTGGGCTGTAGCCCTATACTCCTGAACAATTAAACGGAGGCTAAACATATCAGAGACAATATCTGTTTAGCAAAGATTTACGTTCCTTTGCAAAAATTCGATAAGACTTAATTCTTGACGAGTAATTTCTCGTTTGCGAAAGCTAAATTACGGATCTTCATCACATAAATTATTTTTTCACTATCTAAAATAATTCGCGGAAGTCTTAGTTTTTTGAACTCTAACCCTTATCTGAATCGATTCGGTTCGCCAATACGATTCTCAGTACGTCTGCCAGTCAGGCGTATTAATGATAATAAAAGGAGGTAGCAAGTGACCATTGCTATTGTCATAGGCACACATGGTTGGGCTGCTGAGCAGCTACTCAAAACAGCAGAGATGCTGTTGGGCGAGCAGGAAAACGTCGGCTGGATCGATTTCGTTCCCGGTGAAAATGCCGAGACGCTGATTGAGAAGTACAACGCCCAACTCGCGAAGCTGGATACCAGCAAAGGCGTGCTGTTTCTCGTTGATACATGGGGTGGCAGTCCGTTCAATGCTGCCAGCCGCATTGTCGTCGATAAAGAGCACTACGAAGTTGTCGCCGGGGTGAATATCCCGATGCTGGTGGAAACCTTCATGGCGCGCGACGACAATCCATCTTTCGATGAGTTGGTTGCACTGGCCGTTGAAACTGGCCGCGAAGGTGTGAAAGCGCTGAAAGCACAACCGGTCGAGAAACCCGCACCGTCTGTCGCAGCACCAAAAGCTGCTACACCGGCAAAACCGATGGGCCCGAACGATTACATGGTTATCGGCCTTGCACGTATTGATGACCGCTTAATCCACGGTCAGGTCGCTACGCGCTGGACCAAAGAGACCAACGTCCGACGTATTATCGTCGTCAGTGACGAAGTTGCCGCCGATACTGTACGTAAAACCCTTCTGACTCAGGTTGCTCCTCCTGGCGTTACCGCGCACGTGGTGGATGTCGCCAAGATGATCCGCGTTTATAACAACCCGAAATATGCGGGTGAACGCGTGATGCTACTGTTCACTAACCCGACAGACGTTGAGCGCATTGTTGAAGGCGGCGTGAAAATCACCTCCGTGAACATCGGGGGTATGGCATTCCGTCAGGGCAAAACGCAGGTCAACAACGCCATTTCGGTTGATGCGAAAGATATCGAGGCATTTAACAAACTGAATGCCCGCGGTATTGAGCTGGAAGCCCGTAAGGTTTCCACGGATCAGAAACTGAAAATGATGGATTTGATCGGTAAAGTTGGGAAATAAGCCCGCGCCGGTTTTCACATAACGCTTATGTAATAGGAGAAGTGCAATGGAGATTACCACTCTTCAGATTGTGCTGGTGTTCGTCGTCGCATGTATTGCGGGTATGGAATCCGTACTTGATGAATTTCAGTTCCACCGTCCTCTGGTGGCCTGTACGCTGATTGGTGCCGTTCTGGGTGACATGAAAACCGGTATCATCATCGGTGGTACCCTTGAAATGATCGCCCTGGGCTGGATGAACATCGGTGCGGCGGTTGCGCCTGATGCCGCATTGGCCTCAATCATTTCTACCGTTCTGGTTATTGCCGGTCACCAGAGTATCGGTGCAGGTATCGCCCTGGCAATCCCGCTGGCAGCAGCAGGCCAGGTACTGACCATCATCGTTCGTACCATCACGGTTGCTTTCCAGCACGCAGCGGATAAGGCGGCCGAAAATGGCAACCTCACGGCGCTGTCCTGGATCCACGTATCGTCTCTGTTCCTGCAGGCAATGCGTATCGCTATTCCGGCGGTTATCGTCGCGATTTCTGTTGGTACCAGTGAAGTCCAGAGCATGCTGAACGCCATTCCAGAAGTGGTCACCGGCGGCCTGAACATCGCGGGCGGTATGATCGTGGTAGTTGGTTACGCGATGGTCATCAACATGATGCGCGCAGGCTACCTGATGCCGTTCTTCTACCTCGGTTTCGTGACCGCTGCATTCACCAACTTCAACCTAGTTGCACTGGGTGTGATTGGTGCAGTGATGGCGATTCTCTACATCCAGCTGAGCCCGAAATATAACCGCGTTGCGGGTGCCCCAGTGCAGGCTGCTGGCAATAACGATCTCGATAACGAACTGGACTAGCAGGTGAGCGAAATGGTTGATATGACAAAAACTACCACCGAGAAAAAACTCACTCCGGGTGATATTCGTGGCGTGTTCATCCGTTCTAACCTGTTTCAGGGTTCATGGAACTTCGAACGTATGCAGGCGCTGGGCTTTTGTTTCTCCATGGTGCCGGCGATAAAACGTCTGTATCCGGAAAACAACGAAGCACGCCGTCAAGCGATTAAGCGCCACCTGGAATTCTTTAACACCCATCCATATGTGGCGGCTCCCGTTCTGGGCGTAACGCTGGCGATGGAAGAGCAGCGTGCGAACGGCGCAGAGATTGACGATGGTGCCATCAACGGTATCAAAGTCGGTCTGATGGGTCCGTTAGCAGGTGTGGGTGACCCTATCTTCTGGGGTACCGTTCGTCCGGTCTTCGCGGCACTGGGTGCCGGTATCGCGATGAGCGGCAGCCTGCTTGGCCCGCTGCTGTTCTTCATCCTGTTCAACGCCGTGCGTCTGCTGACCCGCTACTACGGTGTGGCATACGGTTACCGTAAAGGGGTAGACATCGTTAAGGACATGGGCGGCGGCTTCCTGCAAAAACTGACTGAGGGGGCGTCGATCCTCGGCCTGTTTGTGATGGGGGCATTGGTTAACAAGTGGACACATGTGAACATTCCGCTGGTGGTCTCCACCATCACCGGGCAGGATGGTCAGACCCGTGTCACCACCGTGCAGACTATCCTTGATCAGCTTATGCCTGGTCTGGTGCCGCTGCTGTTAACCTTCGCCTGTATGTGGCTGCTGCGTAAAAAAGTCAACCCACTGTGGATTATCGTTGGCTTCTTCATCATCGGTATCGCGGGTTACGCTGTCGGCTTGCTGGGCCTGTAAAGCAATAACGTTAGACGCCGGGGGCTTGCCCCCGGTTTTTTTATCTGTCATCTGGAGGATGAATGACTGTCACAGACATCGTACTGATTTTATTTATTGCTGCCCTTCTGGCTTACGCGATCTATGACGAGTTCATCATGCCTCGCCGCTACGGCGAGACACTGCTCTCCCTTCCTCTTTTGCGACGTGGTCGCGTAGATGCGTTTATCTTCGCGGGTCTCATCGTCATCCTTATTTACAATAACGTCACCAGCCATGGTGCAATATTAACCACATGGTTATTATGTGCGCTGGCATTAATGGCGATTTATCTGTTCTGGATCCGCACGCCAAAAATCATTTTTAAATCCGGTGGATTTTTCTTTGCCAATGTCTGGATAGAATATAACCGTATTAAAGAGATGAATTTATCGGAAGATGGTGTACTGGTCATGCAATTAGAGCAACGCCGCCTGCTTATTCGTGTTAAGAATATTGACGATCTGGAAAAAATATACAAATTACTCGTTAAAACTCAATGAGTTAGATATATAGCATTGGCTATATTTTGTGTGTACCTCGCGCAATAAATATAGCCGAAGCTATATTACTCTTTTTCTTTCCACCTATATTTCTTAACGATATATTCACCCTTAAATAAAAATGAAAATCGTTATCAACAAGCATTTGAAATAATGCCTCTCCATTGTTGTTTTATATTCTCAAAATATGTTAAGGTTGCGCCCGTCGTTGGGGAGTAGCCGATTTCCTGTTCTCAGGAAATGTACGTGTCAACATACTCGTTGAAAAACGTGGCACGTACGGATCGCTTTCTGCACATCTTATGTGCGTTGTGATCAGGCGAGACCATAGATACATCAACTGCTGTTTACTGGGGGCAGTGATGTGTCATATGGATATCTCCCGGTCTGGACGCTGTTATGAATATCTCCGCTACCATCCTTCTTGCTTTCGGCATGTCCATGGACGCTTTTGCGGCCTCCATCGGAAAAGGTGCCACGCTCCATAAACCAAAATTCTCTGAAGCATTACGCACCGGTCTTATCTTTGGCGCGATTGAAACGCTGACACCGCTTATCGGCTGGGGCCTTGGCATGCTCGCCAGCCAGTTTGTGCTGGAATGGAACCACTGGATTGCGTTCGTGCTGCTGGTGTTCCTCGGTGGCAGAATGGTCATCGAAGGTTTTCGCGGCAGTGACGATGAAGATGAGGAGCCTCAACACCGCCACGGTTTCTGGTTACTGGTTACCACAGCAATTGCCACCAGCCTTGATGCGATGGCAGTCGGTGTTGGCCTGGCATTTTTGCAGGTTAATATTATCGCCACCGCGCTGGCTATTGGTTGCGCAACGCTAATGATGTCCACGCTGGGAATAATGGTCGGTCGGTTTATCGGCCCGCTGCTGGGTAAACGCGCCGAGATTCTGGGTGGGATTGTGTTAATTGGCATCGGAGCCCAGATACTCTGGGCACACTTCGCCGGTTAAACTTCGCGCTGCCAGACGTGGATACTGAAATCCGTCTGGCAGCGAAATGATGATTGTGCAGTTAACGTTTCCCACACTTCCGGTTTTGCCCGCCATGCAAACGGCGTCATCTGTAACAACGCAACGGCCTCTTCTCCTTTAAGCGTCATTTCATACGCAACTGATCCCTCTTGCTTCAGGGTAAAACCTGCCAGTTGTTCAGAATGAGGCGCATGCAGACGCACTTCGTCGTAGATCAGACCTTTTAACTCCAGCAGATGACGTGGGCCTGGTGTAACGGTTATCACCCATCCGCCGGGTTTCACCACGCGTGCCAGCTCTTCTGCCTTACAGGGGGCATAGATGCGGATAACGGCATCCATACTGGCATCATCGAAGGGCAAGCGGTGACTGGATGCCACACAGAACGTCACGTCGGTGTAACGTTTTGCCGCTGCGCGGATCGCCACTTTCGACACGTCCAGACCAAATGTCAGAGCGCCCCTCTTATGGGCAACCTCGGCAAATCTCGCAGTGTAGTACCCTTCCCCACAGCCAATATCCAGTATGGCCGATGATGACTCTCCCAGAGAGTCATCCAGCATCTGCGCGACAGTTTCCCGCAAAGGCAGATAGTGCCCGGCATCCAGAAACGCGCGACGCGCCTGCATCATTTCGGCGCTGTCCCCTGGGTCTCGGGAGCGCTTATGTTGCACCGGCAGAAGATTCACGTAGCCTTCTTTCGCCATGTCAAACTGATGTCCCTTCGGGCAGGTGTAACTTATTTCTGAGCGAGTCAGGGGCGCGTGGCAAAGAGGACAACTGAAAGACATAGCTACTCCGGAGCATAAATCAAAGGGCGAAGTGTAACGCTATTCGCCCTGGTTATAAACGCCCGGGTTAACGCATGACGATAAGGTGATCTGAACCCGCCGGTAAACCATCAGGTTTCACATTCTCCAGGCGTAGCACGTTTCCCATGATCTCGCTGAAAACGGGCGCGGAGACAGCACCTCCGTAGTATGCCCCGTTTTGAGGATCGTTAATCACGACTACGAGCGCAAAGCGTGGATCGCTGGCGGGTGCAACACCTGCAGTGTAGGCGACGTATTTATCAACATACTTCCCGCTATCATCAATTTTCTTCGCCGTACCGGTTTTCACCGCCACGCGATAGTCACGGACGGCTGCTTTAACGCCTCCCCCACCAGGCAGTGCTACGCTCTCCATCATGTGCTCCACTTCATGAGCAATTTCCTCTGGCATGACACGTTGCCCAATAACGGGGGGATCGATACGCGTGATTGAGAGAGGACGCTCAAGCCCGTAGCCGCCAATGGTGGCGTAAACATGTGCCAGCTGGAGCGGTGTCACCATCAGCCCGTAACCAAAGGCAAAAGTCGCCCTGTCGAGCTGGCTCCAGAATTTACGCTGTGGTAAAAGTCCCGCACTCTCCCCCGTTAAGCCAAGCCCCGTATTCGTACCAAAACCAAAGTTACGGTAAGTATCAATAAGATGCTGGACCGGCATCGCCAGCGAGAGGCGGGATACACCTGTATCGCTCGATTTTTGCAAGATCCCGGTCATGGTCAGTTCAGGGTAGTAACCCACATCACGAATACGATGCCCGTCGAGAGTATACGGATGGGTGTCAATCACGCTGTCCGGCTGGACCAGTCCCTGCTGCAATGCGGTCATCAGCACCAGCGGTTTTACGGTAGAGCCGGGTTCGAATGTATCGCTGATCGCACGGTTACGAAAATCGTTT
The DNA here is from genome assembly GCF_012241585.1 of Pantoea sp. LS15. Taxonomy (NCBI): domain Bacteria; kingdom Pseudomonadati; phylum Pseudomonadota; class Gammaproteobacteria; order Enterobacterales; family Erwiniaceae; genus Pantoea; species Pantoea sp. LS15. Next base: position 38,665 of record NZ_JAAVXA010000001.1, on the reverse strand, counting down.
ATTGTCGCGCCTTCGCGGTTATTGGGGTTGAAATCCGGATAGCTCGCCATGGCGAGTATTTCCCCGGTTGGGATGTTAATTAACACCGATGCCCCGGATTCGGCCTTATTCCAGGCCACGGCATTATCAAGCGCATCTTCGGTAATGGTTTGCAGGCGCTCGTCGATACTCAACTGGATGTTATGCGCCGGTGAAGGGGCAACTTCTGTCAGGTTTTCTACCACACGCCCGTAGCGATCCTCTCTTACCTGCCGGACCCCGGCCTTGCCCGTTAGCTGAGCGTTGAAGCTTTTTTCCACACCCTCAATACCCTGCCCGTCAATATTGGTGAAACCAATCAGATTCGCTGCCACGTGTCCGGCGGGATAAAAACGACGAGACTCATCACGTAAATTGATGCCCGGCAAATTCAGTTTATCGATCCACTTTGCTTGTGCCGGATCGACCTGGCGGGCAAGGTAAATGAAGCGTCCCTGTGGATTCGCGTTGATGCGCGTCGAGAGCGTAGCCAGAGAGAGATGCAGCGCATTCGCCAGCGCTTGCCAGCGCTGATCAAAGCCGACTCCCCCTTTCGCCAGTACGGTTTTTGGATCGGCCCATACGGCCCTGACGGGCACACTGACCGCCAGTGGTCGGCCTTCACGATCCGTGATCATGCCGCGTGGAGCATCAATCGCCAGCTCCCGCAGTGACCGCATATCCTCCTGCTTCACCAGATTGTCAGGCTTGATGATTTGCAGCCAGGCAACACGACCCAGTAAAAAAGCCAGACTACAAAAAATGGCTAAACAGAGCAGCGCAAAACGCGCCGGCGTGAAATTTCCGGCTGTCGTAAGTATCTTCTTCTTCACCTGAACCCCAGGACAATTTAACAACGCCCTGATTTAACGGGAAAAGCCGAGCAGAAGTAGCCGAAACAGTGCTACTAACCTCGCAGCTTTGCAACAAGTTACTAACAAGTACGGGGATGGTAATATTTTGAAAGATAAAGGACATAAAAAAGCCCCGCGTTGTGCGAGGCTTTATGTCTGAGAGTGAAGTGCTAAGCGCTTCAGTCAGCAGTGGTTCGATCAGATAGCAGTTACGTTAACTGCTGCTGGGCCTTTCTGGCCGTCCTGAATTTCGAACTCAACGTTCTGGCCTTCAGCCAGAGTTTTGAAGCCGTTACCCTGGATTGCAGAGAAGTGTACGAACACGTCTTTGCTGCCGTCAGCAGGAGTAATGAAACCAAAACCTTTAGACTCGTTGAACCACTTAACTTGACCTTTAATCTTTGCCATTTGCAAAATTCCTTAGAGTGTTTTCTTAGCCCGCAGGCATTAACTGAGATAAAACTGAGACATTACTGCATGAGGCACTAATATAAGGTTCGGCAGAGAAGCGGTATTCAACGACAACGTGTTTACTCAGGACTTCTTTACTGAAAATGCCACACATAAACAGAACTGTACCTCGTTTGACCCAAAACGTGTTATCACACACAATGTTTAATATGGCAAGCCATTTTTAAACATGTCTCGATCCGCCGCACAAATTCGAACACTGCCTGTCAGGTTTTGCACAATTATGCGCATGACATACAGGCAATTCTACTTCGTTACAGAGACTCAACGTTGCTCTCGCAGTCGCTGTAATCTAAGACTTTTTTAACATAGCTCAATCATTCCAGTGCGTCCAGCAGCCGGGAAAAGAAATCTTCAGATCTGATTGAGTTAGAACAATTTGTGAAAACTTATGCTTAAATCATTGTAACGACACTGTATTGTTTCGCAGAAAATACAATGTTAATAATCTGCACCTGACTGTATTAAAATTCATCAGCTAATAAGTGAGTTATGCACCAAAATAATGAAACTTTTATGACTCTGCATCAAAACAAGGCAAGCAAAACGTTTCGATAAAAATAAAACATTTATTATCGCGTTCACATACAGAATATATGCAACAATTTATCGCTTCGTTTATAAGGATAAATATTCACCAATTTTCAGTATCCTTAAAGAACTATCAACTGGTGCTAAATTATCTAGTGCTTCCGTTAACTCTCTCACAGGGTCATCCAGCGCTTCATCTGCCAGTTCAAACACCCCCCAGTGAATGGGAAACGCCAGAGGACAGCCCAACTGTTGCCACAACGCAACAGCAGACTGAGGGTCCATATGATGTACAGCCATGAACCATCGTGGGGCATAAGCACCAATCGGTAATGCTGCAGTATCAATTCTCCCCAAACGCTCCGGTATCAACAGTAGCTCAGGCGAATAACCTGTATCGCCGCTAAACCAGAAACGGTGATGCCGCCCTTCAAAGACCCAACCGCACCACAATGAGCGGTTTCGATTCCAGGGTGTGCGCATACTCCAGTGCTGTGCCGGAACAGCGCTCAACGTCATCCCCTGCCAGGTGAAACTCTGCCACCAGTCGAGTTCAACCACGCGTCTTGCTCCCCGGCGGCGAAACCAGTCGGCCAGACCTAAAGGTACAAACAGACTCACGTCAGGGAAGCGTTTAAGGATCCTACGGATAGTTGCGTCATCAAGATGATCGTAATGATTATGTGAGATAACGACAGCATCAAGCTGATGAAGTTGATCAACAGAAAGTACCGGAGGGGTTTTACGTTGTGGTCCCAGAAAAGGGAGCGGAGAGGCACGATGTGAGAAAACCGGGTCAGTGAGGAGAATATTGCCGTCTATCTGCAGCAGCACACTCGCGTGTCCCAGCCACCATACCCCATCCTCATGAGGTTGCATTAGATCAACCGGTTGCCACCACTGACGTATAAAATCCTCATAACCGAGTGCAGGTGGTCTGGGCAAGTCGGCCGCTTTACGCGCTTTTCGCCAGCGTTCAAGGTCACCGGGTTGATGGCCGACCGAACTGGTATTACGAAAACCATTCGGCGTGTGATGTTTCAGGGAGGGGTCATACCAGGGATTTTTCCAGACCACAGCCACCTCCCAGGACAGAAAGATTAACGCTCAGCCACCAGGCGGATAAAGTCGTCTTCGTCTTTGTCGTCTTCAGCAACAGCGTCTTTCTGCGCGTCTTTCTCTTCCGGTTCGTTAGCCTCGCACAGACGGCGTAACAACGCGTTTTGACGTTTTTGCTGATCGAGCAGTGCTTCCAGCAGTTCGATCTGCTCGTTAGTACGTGAACTGGCTCGGTTCACAAAAAACCAAATGACCAGCCCCACAAGCAGAACGACCAAAGAAATCATCAGGGATGCCATATTCAGCAGCCCCGAATTCAGTAACTCACCCATTTCACCACCTCAATAAAAACGTCTATTTTACCACTGGCGCGAAGGAAGGAAATCACCTTGATAAAAAATGCGTGTTACCACGGAATAAACTTATTTATTGCGCAAACGCCGCTAAAGAACTGTACATCCTGATCGCACATCACATTGATAGTCTGCGTCCATAACACCACGCACGCTATCAGCACGATTATCAGAATTACCCAGCGTATTTTTTTCACTCCACACTCCGTCTAAAGACCTGATGTAACCAGGTTATCACGGTTATCTTAAACAAGGACTAACTGTACCGCCATCAAACCTTTTTCAGAATCATGCACTTGTTTCATAGCGTAAACCGTTTACGCTTGATTAATGATAACAACGATAAAGAGGCATTGATGCGCTTAATTATTCGAACAATTATTGTACTGGCTATCGTCTGGATTGGTCTTCTGTTAACAGGCTATGGCGTGCTGGTGGGAAGCACTGAAAACGCAGCAGGATTAGGCATTCAGTGTAAATACTTAACAGCACAAGGCGTGAGCACGGCGCAGTATCTGCACTCTGATAGCGGGATCATTGGCCTGACTAACTGCCCGGTACTGCGTAAAATGTCTGTCGTCATCGATAATGGCTGATCAGCCCGGCTAACGACAAAAAACGCCGCAAAAATGCGGCGTTTTTTATGCTAACAGGGATTAAAACGGATAGTCGTGATAACCCATCTGCTCAGAAATCTTACGTGCTGCAGTATGCAGAATAGCCACATACTCGTGCAGTCGCTCTTCTGAGAAGCGCAACGTAGGGAAAGAAATACTCAGCCCTGCAATCACGACACCAAAGCGGTCAAATACCGGAACGCCAATACAGCGCAGGCCCTCTTCCTGCTCTTCGTTATCTTCGCCATACCCTTGCTCACGCACTTTATCGAGCACGGTTAACAGTTCATCGGTGTTGATAATGGTTCGTGCCGTACTGCGTTTGTATTCCACACCATTGAGGATCTGTTTTACTTCTTCACGATCGCGCCATGCCAGCAGAACCTTACCAATTGCAGTACTGTAGAGTGGGTTACGACGGCCAATGCGTGAATACATTCGCAGGTTATACATGGAGTCGATTTTATGGATGTAGACAATACTGTCTTCATCCAGTGCCCCCAGGTGGATAGTCTCTTTGGTCAGACGAGAGATTTCACGCATCTGAATATCGGCGCTGCGGATCAGGTCAACATTTTGCAGCGCACGGGCACCCAGTTCGAACAGTTTCAGTGTCAGAGAGTATTTTTCAGACTCGCCTTCCTGCGCAACGTAACCCAGTGACTTCATGGTTTGCAAAAAGCGATAAACAGTGCTTTTCGACATCATCACACGCTGCGACAACTCTGTAATACCAATTTCACGCTCTTCCCCGAGCGCCTGTAAGATGCCAAACACCTTCAGCACGGAAGAAACAGAATCTGGCTGTTTATCCAAATCGGCAATTGCCATTTACCACCTCATAGCGAGTGTTTTATAAAAATCAGAACTGGTTTTTATTATAAGTTCCCGTCATGTTACCTGCAATCAATCCGCATTTACTTCGTTACAAATCTGCGACATATCACTGCATTAACGATGCTAAAATAGTTACCCTGAGAATAATTTCACACTGAGCTTTTTACCCCTAATGGAAAAGAACCTTTCCGATGGCCTGCCTTTACCCCAGCGGTATGGCGCTATTGCTACCATTATTATCGGTATTTCAATGGCCGTCCTTGACGGCGCAATTGCGAATGTTGCCCTGCCAACCATCGCCAGCGATCTGCATGCCTCCCCCGCCAGTTCAATATGGATAGTTAACGCCTATCAGATTGCAATCGTGATTTCCCTGCTCTCGTTCTCTTTTCTGGGCGATATGTTCGGTTATCGTCGGGTGTATCAGTGCGGCCTGGTGGTTTTCACCTTCACCTCTTTGTTATGTGCTCTTTCTGATTCGCTACATACCCTGACACTTGCACGTATAGCGCAAGGTTTTGGTGGCGCAGCACTCATGAGTGTAAACACGGCGTTGATCCGCTTGATTTATCCTCAGCGCCATCTGGGGCGCGGCATGGGAATAAACTCATTTATTGTCGCGGTCTCTTCCGCCGCCGGGCCAACTATTGCGGCAGCCATTCTTTCCGTCGCGTCCTGGCAATGGCTGTTCGCCATAAATGTGCCGCTGGGTATCGTGGCTATCTTCTTTGCCCTGCGTTTTCTCCCGGCTAACGGTCCCAAAAGTACAATGCCGCGCTTCGACGTAGTGAGCGCGGTAATGAATGCCCTCACTTTTGGTCTGTTGATTACGGCCCTGAGTGGTTTTGCACAAGGACAATCCCTGATGCTTACTGCCGCAGAACTCATTGTCTTGCTTGTGACAGGTTTCTTCTTTGTTCGCCGCCAGCTCACACTTCCTGTACCGTTACTGCCGGTTGATCTGCTGCGTATTCCCCTCTTTTCACTCTCCATTTGTACGTCTGTCTGTTCGTTCTGCGCCCAGATGCTGGCCCTGGTCTCACTGCCCTTCTTCCTGCAAAGCGTGGTGGGACGTTCCGAAGTGGAGACCGGGCTGTTGTTAACCCCCTGGCCACTGGCTACGATGGTGATGGCACCGCTGGCGGGTTACTTAATTGAACGCGTTCATGCTGGTTTATTAGGTGCACTGGGGCTGGCAGTGATGGCAACAGGCCTTTTCGCGCTGGCACTGCTGCCGCCATCGCCTTCCGATCTGGACATTATCTGGCGCATGATCCTGTGCGGTGCCGGGTTTGGCCTGTTCCAGTCCCCCAACAATCACACCATTATTACCTCAGCGCCGCGTCATCGCAGTGGAGGGGCCAGTGGTATGTTGGGTACCGCGCGTTTGCTGGGGCAAAGCACCGGTGCAGCACTGGTTGCCCTGATGTTCAACCTTGCGGGGCAAAACGGTAATCACATTGCACTCCTGAGCGCTGGAGCCCTTGCGACCCTCGCGGCTATCGTCAGCGGTCTACGCATTACCCAGCCCAGAGTCCAGGCATAAAAAAAGCCGGGCGGAGTATTCTCCAGCCCGGCTTATTGCGGTTCTTCACGTTACTTCATGTATTCCCCACTACGCAGCGCTTCGATACGTTTATCCAGCGGCGGGTGAGACATAAACATTTCACTCAGTGACTTCGATTTTCCGTTAATGCAGAAAGCCATCATACTGTTCGCTTCCTGTGGCTCGTAACTGGTTTTCAGACGCTGAAGCGCAGCAATCATTTTCTCACGCCCAACCAGTTTTGCGGAGCCGGCATCCGCGTGGAACTCACGGTGACGGGAGAACCACATGGTGATAATGCTTGCCAGAATACCGAACACCAGTTCCAGTACCATGGAAACAGCGAAGTAGATCAGCGGATTGCCATTGCTCTCTTCACCTTCGTCGCGGTTGCCACCCATAAAGCCTGCCGCAATCTGCGCCAGAATACGGGAGATAAAGATAACAAAGGTGTTCACCACGCCTTGAATCAGGGTCATAGTCACCATGTCACCATTTGCGATATGGCTGATTTCGTGAGCAATAACCGCTTCGGCTTCATCACGGCTCATGTTCTGCAACAACCCGGTGCTGACAGCAACCAGGGATGCATCGCGTCGGGCCCCCGTAGCAAACGCATTGATATCCGGCGCATGGTAAATAGCGACCTGTGGCATGGCGATCCCAGCCTGACGGGATTGCTGAGCAACCGTATTCATCAGCCACTGTTCCATATCGTTACGCGGCTGTTCAATAACCTCACCACCTACCGATTTCAGTGCCATCCATTTCGACATCAGAAGTGAAATGAAAGAGCCACCAAAACCAAACAGCAGCGCCATAATCAACAGACCCTGAACGCTGCTCGACTGAATTCCTGTCAGGCTTAGCACGAGCCCGAAAACCACCATGACCGCAAGGTTGGTGAGCAGGAAGAGCGCGATTCGCATCATAATTTTCTTTTAACCTCAGTTTAACAAAACGCACTATGCGATTACCCACATCGTATGGGTATTGTGGCTATTTTCAAGCATCCGGCGGGCGTAAGTCACCAGAAAGACACAACTTTACACAATTGGAAACCTGCCTGACGGAAGGATGCAGAACAAAAAGAAACAGGCACAATTTCTTGTGCCTGTTGGGAGATTATTTTGCCGGAGCAGGTTGTACGGCAGGTTTCTCTTTTTCAAGATTCGCCAGGTCGAGTGCAATATGCACCGTCTCATCCAGATAGGGATCTGGCTCCTTGTAATCTTTTGGCAGATCGTCAAGTTTCTTGAGCAGAGGTTTGCCTTCACGTTTGAAGCGATCGTTGATACGCGCCAGACGTGTTGCATCGTCTTCGTTGTTCTCTTTTTCACGCTGATCGTAGTTCAGAGAAACAATATTCCGTTTATCTTTCAGAGCATTGAAACGCGCAATGTCCTTCATGATGTACTGGAATTCCGCATCCTTCGCAATGCGGTCATTATGCGCTTTCAGCAGTTCAGGACCAAACTGCGTCATATCACCCGCTTTCACATAGGTCGCAGCGTTGATGCTGTCCCACGGTAACGCGTTATCTTCAAACTTCTCGCCGGTTTCCGTCTCTTCCGTGCCTGTCGGCATCATGATATCCGGTGTCACGCCTTTACGCTGCGTACTGCCACCGTTCACGCGGTAGAACTTCTGAATAGTGTACTGAACCGAACCCAGCGCAGGCCATTCAGGGCGCAGCATCTGATCGTAAATACGATTCAGAGAGCGATACTGTTGAACGGTGCCTTTACCGAACGTCGGCTCACCCACGATCAACGCACGGCCATAGTCCTGCATTGCCGCGGCAAAGATTTCTGACGCTGAAGCACTGAAGCGGTCAACCAGGACCACCAGCGGGCCTTTGTAGTAGACCACACCGTCGTTGTCGGCATCTTCACGCACTTTACCGTTGTTATCACGTACCTGAACCACAGGACCAGATGGAATGAACAGACCAGAGAGTGAAACCGCTTCCGTCAGCGCACCGCCGCCGTTACTGCGCAGGTCGATGATAATGCTGCTAACGTTCTGCTTTTCAAGCTTCTGCAGCTGAACTTTCACATCGTCAGTCAGCCCTACGTAGAAGCCTGGAATATCCAGAACACCTACCTTCTCTTTACCCACGGTTTTCACCGACATTTTCACCGCGCGGTCTTCCAGACGGATACGCTCACGGGTCAGGGTAACAATACGGGTTTTAGTGCCTTTACCTGCAGGCAGAACTTCCAGACGAACTTTGCTGCCTTTCGGGCCTTTAATCAGCGCCACCACATCATCAAGACGCCAGCCGATCACATCAACCATGTTCTGACCGGTTTGTCCCACACCCACAATGCGATCACCTACACTTATCGCTTTGCTTTTGGATGCCGGGCCACCTGCGACCATCGAATTGATCACGGTATAATCATCATCCATCTGCAGTACCGCGCCGATACCTTCGAGAGACAGGCTCATTTCAGTATTGAACTGCTCGGTATTGCGCGGGGAGAGATAGTTGGTATGCGGATCGATTTCGTGGGCAAAGGCAGTCATTGCCAGTGAGAAGACATCCTCACTGTTAGTCTGCGCCAGACGACGAATGGCAAATTTGTAACGACGTGTCAGCGTGTCACGGATCTCTTTTTCATCTTTGCCAGTGAGCTTAAGGCTTAATTCGTCATATTTAACTTTTCCGTCCCACAGCGCATTCAACTCGGCTTCATCTTTCGGCCAGGGTGCTTTACTGCGATCCAGATTAAAGGTGTCATTGCCGGTGAAGTCCATCGGACGTTCCAGCACTTTCAGCGCGTACTGATAACGTTCAAAGCGGCGCTTTTGCGACAGGTTGTAGAGATCGTAGAACAGATCCAGCTTGCCTGAACGCAACTCGTCACCCACCTCGGATTTACGCTTCGCGAACTGCTCGACATCGCTGGCGAGCAAAACGTTATGGCTGTAATCCAGCAAGTTCAGATAGCGGTCAAAGATTTTGGCCGAAAAGGCCTGATCGAGATCGAACTGACGATAGTGTGAACGGGTGAAACGTGAGGTCACACGCTCGCTCACAGTTGCGTGCTGCGTCTCTTCCTTAAGAACCGGAATTTGATCAACACGCGTGATATCGTCCACTGCGAAAGCGTGACCTGTTATGGCAAACAGGCCCGCCAGCGCGGTGAGCTTAAAAAAAGTGTTCATGCCAGGCTTGGCCTCCGTTTCAGAACAACAAGTGTTCTGCGCGTACAATCATTGACATACCAGAAGTCAGCTGTACACGAACGCCATCTTTGGTGATTTCCAGTACAGTGGCGTCCATAGCATTGTTACCCGCTTTTACTTTCAGTGCCTGACCAACGCTCAGGGCGTTAATGTCTGAAACCGGAGTATGGCGCGGCTCTTCACGAGGAGCGCGCGGGGCTTTCGCTGCAGGTTTGTCAGCACGCGGTTTGCGATCGTTATTTTCGTGACGACGCGGTGCAGGGCGTGGTTTACGCTCACGACGAGGCGCTTCTTCCTGGCCGTTTGCCGCTGCGGCTTCGCGTTTTTTCGCTTGCTGTTCTGCACGTTGTGCCTGAACGCGTGCTTTGGCTTCTTCCAGCTGTTTACGCGCGTGTTCAACGTGCTGCTCATCCAGCTCACCACAAGGGTTGCCATCGAGATCCACGCGAGTCGCGCCCGGTTTGATACCGTACAGGTAACGCCAGCTCGAAGTATAAAGACGTAAGGCGGAACGCAGTTGAGTTTTGCTGAGGTTCATTTCCCCTTCAACACGTGCCACCAGATCCTGAAAAATACCGACTTTCAGGGGACGAGCTTCACCTTCAGCACTGAAGCACTGTGGGAAACGCTCGGCCAGAAATGCGATAACTTCTTTACTGCTATTCAACTTAGGTTGATTTTCCATGAAATTTCCTGATTACAACGGACGTTGCCAACAAGCGCAGGCATGAACAGGCGTCATTATAATGACGCTATCAGTAAATGCTACGTTATCCGTTGATTATCCTGCGACGCTCGCAAAGAATTTTTGATAATCGGTTGCTGCGAGAACGTTTTCCAGGTTTGCTACCAGCTCGCGCAGTCCCTGTTCGTCCTCGGTTGTAAAGCGACTGAAGACCGTACTGTCGATATCCAGAACGCCAATAATCTGATTTTTTACCACCAGTGGCAGAACGATTTCAGAATTGCTAGCGGCATCGCAGGCAATGTGCCCGTCAAACGCGTGAACGTCCTCTATACGCTGTACTTCATTTTTAGCGACAGCGGTTCCGCACACGCCGCGCCCCACAGGGATACGCACGCAAGCGATTTTCCCCTGGAATGGCCCCAGCACCAGCGTTTCGCCTTCAAGAAGGTAAAAACCGGCCCAGTTCACCTCGGACAGACGTTCAAAGAGTAATGCACTTGTATTTGCCAGAGTGGCTAAGAAGCTGGTCTCACCCGCCATCAATGCCTTAAAATCGCGGTTTAGATCCGCGTAGAATTCTGTTTTGTTCATTCTTCAATCACTTAGTTGTCTTACAAAATTACCGCAGAGCCTATTAAAATAAGCATTAAATGCGCTCATGCTCAAGATGAATCCGTTCATGAGTTAATATAACGTTCAACAATACTTATTTGTGCGCAGCCGATGGCCTTAAAAACAACCAAAATCACGCCGACAAAAAAGATAACTGTCCATACGGTAAGCGAAGCTTTGCCTCGTGCACATTATCAGCGTTGCCCCCAGTGCGATACGCTTTTTATGTTGCCGAAGATGAAATCGCATCAAAGTGCCTTTTGTCCCCGCTGTGATGCCAAAATTCGTGACGGGCGGGACTGGTCATTGACCCGCCTCGCCGCCATGGCCGTCACCATGCTGCTCCTGATGCCTTTCGCGTGGAGCGAGCCGCTGCTGAAACTCTATCTGCTAGGTGTGCGCATTGACGCCAACGTGCTGCAAGGGATCTGGCAGATGACGCGCCAGGGAGATCCGGTGACTGCAGCCATGGTGCTTTTTTGTACCGTGGGCGCGCCGCTGGTACTGGTCGCTGCGATTGCGTATCTGTGGCTCGGCAATATCCTGGGTATGAACCTGCGACCCGTGTTGCTGATGCTGGATAAACTTAAAGAGTGGGTCATGCTGGATATCTACCTTGTGGGTGTTGGCGTGGCGTCGATCAAAGTACAGGACTACGCGTTCCTGCAGCCAGGCGTCGGACTCTTTGCTTTTATCTGTCTGGTATTGCTCAGTATCCTGACGCTGATACACCTGAACGTCGAGCAACTCTGGGAGCGTTTTTACCCTCAGCGCCCTGCCACACGCCCGAATGAGAACCTTCGGGTCTGTCTGGGATGCCACTACACCGGGCTGCCTGACGCGCGTGGCCGCTGCCCACGCTGCCATATTCCTTTGAAGGTACGGCGCAACAACAGTCTGCAAAAATGCTGGGCCGCACTGATTGCCTCTATTGTGTTTCTGATCCCAGCCAATATGCTGCCGATTTCCATTATTTATGTGAATGGTGCACGTCAGGAGGATACCATCCTCTCTGGTATTATCTCCCTTGCACACAGCAATGTGGGGGTCGCGGCAATTGTGTTTATCGCCAGTATCCTGGTGCCGTTTACCAAAGTAGTGGTGATGTTTACCCTGCTTATCAGCATTCACTTTAAATGTGAGCAGGGGTTACGAACCCGTATCCTGCTTCTGCGATTCGTCACCTGGATTGGTCGCTGGTCGATGTTGGATCTGTTCGTGATTTCGTTGATGATGTCGCTGATTAATCGTGACCAGTTACTTGCTTTTACAATGGGACCCGCGGCTTTTTATTTCGGCTCAGCGGTGATATTGACTATTCTTGCTGTGGAATGGCTGGATAGCCGCTTACTTTGGGATGCACATGAGTCAGGAAACCCCCGCTTCGCCGACTGAAGCGAGAATTAAAACAAAACGCCGCATTTCGCCATTCTGGTTGCTGCCTGTCATCGCCCTGATGATTGCAGGCTGGCTTATCTGGACGAGCTATCAAGATCGCGGGAGTACCGTCACCATTGATTTCCAGACCGCCGACGGTATCGTCGCCGGGCGAACACCTGTTCGCTTCCAGGGAGTTGAAGTGGGTACGGTTCAGGACATCTCCCTTGGAAAAGGGCTGAACAAGATTCAGGTGCGGGTCAGTATTAAATCAGACATGCAGGATGCCTTGCGCAGCGAAACGCAGTTCTGGCTGGTTACGCCAAAAGCCTCTCTGGCGGGTGTTTCCGGTCTGGATGCGCTGGTGGGCGGTAACTATATCGGTATGATGCCAGGTAAAGGTGAGCCACAGGATCACTTTGTTGCCCTGGATACACAGCCCAAGTACCGCCTTAACAACGGCGATTTGATGATCCATCTGCAGGCACCGGATCTCGGTTCTCTGAACAGTGGCTCACTGGTTTATTTCCGTAAAATACCGGTGGGGCGCGTTTACGATTACGCCATCAACCCGAATAAACAAGGTGTCACCATTGATGTGCTGATCGAGCGCCGCTTTACCAATCTGGTTAAAAAGGGCAGCCGCTTCTGGAACGTATCCGGCGTCGATGCCGATCTCAGTCTGAGCGGTGCAAAGGTGAAACTGGAGAGTCTGGCTGCGCTGGTGAATGGCGCCATTGCCTTTGATTCCCCGGAAAACTCAAGCCCTGCCACCGCTGATGATTCGTTCGGATTGTACGCTGACCTGGCGCACAGCCAGCGTGGGGTGATCGTTAAACTCGTCCTGCCTGACGCAAAGGGACTAAAAGCCGGTTCAACGCCGCTGATGTATCAAGGGTTGCAGGTCGGTCAGCTCACCAAAATGACGCTCAACCCGAGCGGTTCAGTCACAGGCGAAATGACTGTTGATCCGAGCGTGGTCGACCTTCTACGCGAGAAAACTCGCATTGAAATGCGCAGTCCGAAACTCTCTCTCAGCGATGCCAGTATCAGTAGCCTGCTGACGGGCAATACGTTTGAACTGATCCCCGGTGAAGGTCAGCCCAGCAATAGCTTTGTGATTGCCCCGGCCGATAAAGCCTTGTTGCAAAAACCAGGTGTCGTGACGGTTACGCTGAATGCGCCAGAAAGCTACGGTATCGAAGCTGGCCAGCCGTTGATTTTACACGGTGTCCAGGTAGGGCAAGTTCTGGAACGTACGCTTAACGAGAACGGCGTGAGCTTCTCGGTCGCCATTGACCCGCAATACAGCAACCTGGTCCATGGCGACAGTAAGTTTGTGGTTAACAGTCGTGTCGACGTGAAAGTGGGTCTGGACGGGGTGGAGTTCCTTGGGGCCAGCGCCAGCGAATGGGTCAACGGAGGGATCCGCATTCTTCCGGGCGATAAAGGCCCTGTGCGTGACAGCTATCCGCTATATGCCAACCTGGATAAAGCGATTGAAAACAGCCTGAGCGATCTTCCTACCACGACACTAACATTAAGTGCCGAGACATTGCCGGACGTTCAGGCAGGCTCCGTGGTGCTTTATCGCAAATTTGAGGTCGGGGAAGTGATCACCGTTCGCCCTCGCGCGGACGCATTTGATATCGAACTGCATATCAAGCCGGAGTATCGTAAGCTGTTGACGCCAAACAGCGTATTCTGGGCTGAAGGCGGTGCAAAAGTTCAGCTCAACGGTAACGGGCTGACGGTGCAGGCTTCCCCACTTTCACGCGCGCTGCGTGGGGCAATTAGCTTCGATAACCTCAGTGGTGCAGGCGCGAATCTGCGCAAAGGTGATAAGCGTATTCTCTTCCCGTCCGAAACCGCAGCACGTGCCGTTGGCGGGCAAATTACCCTGCACGCTTTTGATGCGGGGAAACTGGCTGAAGGGATGCCAATCCGTTATCTGGGTATTGATATCGGGCAGATCCAGAAGCTGACGCTGATCACCTCGCGTAACGAGGTGCAGGCCACCGCCGTGCTTTACCCGGAATATGTGCAGACTTTCGCCCGCACGGGTTCTCGCTTCTCGGTGGTGACACCGCAAATCTCGGCGGCAGGTGTTGAGCATCTCGACACCATTCTGCAACCGTATATTAATGTCGAGCCTGGCCAGGGCAATGCCCGTCGTGATTTTGAGCTGCAGGAAGCCACGATCACTGATTCGCGCTATCTTGATGGTCTGAGCATTGTGGTGGAGGTACCAGAAGCTGGTTCGCTTAGCATCGGCACGCCAGTTCTGTTCCGCGGTATTGAAGTGGGCACAGTGACCGGTCTGACGCTCGGGACGCTCTCCGACCGCGTAATGGTGGCGTTACGGATCAGCGAACGTTACCAGCATCTGGTGCGAAATAACTCGGTATTCTGGCTGGCTTCCGGCTATTCGCTGGACTTTGGCCTGACGGGGGGTGTCGTGAAAACCGGTACCTTCAACCAGTTCATTCGCGGTGGGATTGCGTTTGCCACACCACCGGGCACACCGCTGGCACCGAAAGCGCAACCGGGTAAACACTTCCTGCTGCTCGAAAGTGAACCGAAAGAGTGGCGTGAATGGGGAACTGCCCTGCCGCGTTAATCTCAGGGCTCCGGTGTCAACGCACCGGAGCCTTTATGCTACACTGCGCACCTGAACTTTTCCCTGTGGTGTACCCGTGGCTCAAAACTCCGTATTTCTTCCTGAACAATTCCTGGCGCAGATGCGCGAGGCACTTCCTTCTCACCTGTCGTTAGATGATTTTATCGCCGCCTGCCAGCGTCCGTTGCGCCGAAGTATTCGCGTCAATACGCTGAAAATCAGCGTCGATGATTTTCTGGCGCTGGTCGCCCCGTACAACTGGCAACTGACGCCCGTACCGTGGTGTGCTGAAGGGTTCTGGATCGAGCGCGATGACGAAGATGCCGTGCCGCTGGGAAGTACCGCCGAGCATCTGAGCGGGCTGTTTTATATTCAGGAAGCCAGTTCTATGCTGCCAGTTGCCGCGTTGTTCGCCGATGACAACGCGCCTGAGCGGGTGATGGATGTGGCCGCGGCACCCGGGTCGAAAACCACGCAGATTGCCGCCCGGATGGGTAACCACGGCGCAATTCTCGCCAATGAGTATTCCGCCAGCCGCGTCAAAGTGTTGCATGCCAACATTAGCCGCTGCGGCATTCATAATGTTGCCCTGACACACTTCGACGGGCGCGTATTCGGCGCTGCCTTGCCGGAAGCCTTTGATGCTATTCTGCTGGATGCTCCCTGCTCCGGGGAAGGTGTGGTGCGTAAAGATCCTGATGCGTTAAAAAACTGGTCAGTTGAAAGCAATCTTGAGATCGCTGCCACGCAGCGTGAGTTGATCGACAGCGCATTTCATGCGCTTCGTCCAGGTGGCACGTTGATTTACTCCACCTGCACGCTGAACCGGGATGAAAACGAAGACGTCTGTCTGTGGTTGAAAGCGCAATATCCCGATGCCGTTGAGTTTCAGCCGCTCAATGATCTGTTCCCCACGGCAAAAGAGGCCATCACGCCTGAAGGCTTTCTACATGTTTTCCCGCAGATCTATGACTGTGAAGGTTTTTTTGTTGCCCGACTGCGCAAAACTGTCGCCGTTGACCCGCTGCCCGCTCCAACGTTTAAGGTCGGCAATTTCCCGTTCACACCGCTGAAAGGTCGAGAGGCCGAGCAGGTCACCCTCGCCGCCAGAAAAGCCGGGCTTGCCTGGGATGAAACACACCACCTCTGGTTACGTGAGAAAGAGATTTGGCTTTTCCCGGCTAATATTGAGCCGCTTATTGGCAAGGTGCGTTTTTCCCGTATCGGTATCCGTCTGGCGGAAGTTCATAATAAAGGTTATCGCTGGCAGCATGAGGCCGTTATCGCCCTCGCCGGACACGAGAATACGTTCGCGCTGACGCATCAGGAAGCTGAAGAGTGGTACCGTGGTCGTGATGTTTACCCTGCCAGTACGCCATCTAATGATGAAGTCGTGGTTACGTATCAGGGATACCCGTTGGGGCTGGCCAAAAAGGTGGGCTCACGACTGAAAAACAGCTATCCGCGTGAACTGGTGCGAGATGGTCGGCTGTTTACCGGTAACGATCGCACCGCCTGAAAAAAAGCGCATTTTTTTACTGGCGATTTTGCTCTCCTTGTCTACGATCAAAAATGGATGACCGCACTGGTCATACCAGATTTTGACAACCGACCCGGAGAGCAATATGACGAAAACCAGCGTGCGTATTGGTGCTTTTGAGATTGACGACGCAGAACTGCGCGGCGAAATACAAGGTGATCGAACGTTAAGTATTCCCTGCAAATCCGATCCGGATTTGTGTATGCAACTCGATGCCTGGGATGCGGACATCAGCGTCCCGGCAATTCTTGATGGCGAACACTCTGTCCTTTACCGTGAGCATTACGATAGCAAAACCGATGCCTGGGTCATGCGCCTTGCCTGACCTAAAGAGAACCCGCCCGAAGGCGGGTTATTTATTACTGCAATTGTGCCAGCGTAAAGTAACCATCGAAGACGGCACCCGTGTCGATATAGTGCAAATTATTAAAATCATACCTTCGGTCGACAGGTGTATGTCCAAACCAGAAATGATCCGCCCCGCTAATTCCCTGCCCTTTTCCCACCATAAACCCCATTAACCGATCGCGATCCCATAATACGCGCTGGGCGCTTACCGGTTTTTGCCAGCGGTATTCCGCCGCGGGATAATCAGCATGAGCGATCACATTCAGACCATTTGCACAGGTGATCTCGATAATATGCGGCAAACTGCGACAGGCATTGAGTAACGATATCGCCAGCTGTTGCTGGTCGCGTTCAAGACGCGTAAACCACATTCCGCCATTCATCGTCCAGAGCGCAAAATCATTATTATCCAGGCTGTCTAATGCCATTTGCTCATGGTTGCCGCGCACCGCGCGAAACCATTTTTCATTGATTAGTGCCAGGCATTTAACGCTATCAGGACCACGATCTATCAAATCCCCGACGGAGATAAGTAAATCCTCATAAGGATTAAAATGACGACGTTTCAGTTCATCCATCAGCCACTGGTAACAGCCATGGATATCGCTGACAACCCAGACGTGACGCCACCTCCCACCTTCTATTCGCTGATACATAAGGCCTCCTGTTAACAGTATAGCCACAGTAGAAATTAATAATGATCAGCGTGGCTTTCACAAAATCAAACAAACGCTAAACCAAACGGAAATAAAGATCCTCATACTATTAATCCCTTTTTGCTGGGTCTTTAGAATAAGAGGAGATAAAAACGAGGGCCTTCACGTGTCTAATACAGACCTGCATAACGATGTTTTCTATCCACATCGCACACATATTATTTCCGAGCTGGTGAAAGGCAAACGCATCCCTGGGCCAATCTGGCAGAAGCGCGAATATAGACTCAAGTTTCTGCTGCGTTCGCTTTTGTTCTGGTCTTCCACCCATCGCATGCTGGAAGCCCTTTCAGGTCGCGACGATTTCGACCGATTGCTGGCTTCTCAGGTGACCTTACCGAGTAAGACCCATCGGCAGTATCTGATGCGCGGCCTGACGGCCAATGATCGTGCAGACGCTATCATTCACCACTATCACTGGATCGATAGCCTGAAAGAGAACGGGCTCGCCCAGGCGCTGACCAGCCCACAGGAGCAACCGATTGTCCAGTTCAGGGCCAAAAACGACACGATCTATACCGTCAATGCCTCTTCTGCCGGGAAAGCCGAACGCGAAGGCGAAAGCACGCTGTGGCTGCGCGATAACGACAACACGCTGCTTGCCAGCCTGACCTTTAGCGCTTCACGCAGCAATGGTCAACGGGTAATAGTGATAGGTGGGCTTCAGGGACCGCGCCGCAACGTATCACGGGACGTGATTAAGCAAGCCACCCGCGCATGCCATGGTCTGTTCCCAAAACGGGTGCTGATGGAAGTGATTTCCCAGCTGGCAGCGCAGTCATCTGTCCGGGCTATCTTTGCTGTCAGCGATGAGGGACACGTTTTCCGCGCGTTACGCTATCGCCTCAGCAAAGGCCGTCATTTCCATGCCAGCTATGATGAATTCTGGGGATCGCTTGATGGTAAAAAGCTCTCCGCCTTCTGCTGGCAACTGCCCCTGCAGATGGAGCGCAAATCTCTTGAGGAGATTGCCAGTAAAAAACGTGCCGAATATCGCCGTCGCTTTGAACTCCTTGATGAAATTGAGGCGTCGGTAAAATCCCGTTTCTAAGCACAGCACGGGCTTTCGCTGATTGCGCACAAAAATTTAACAAAACAGGCAAAAAGGGCTGGACTTCCGCATGCTGTGTTGTGTTATGTTTTAGCAAGTCACACACAGTGTGAACGCTGTATGAGAAAGAAAGTGCTGAAATTACTCGTTTACTTTCATACAGATAAAAAGAGACCGAATACGATTCCTGTATTCGGTCCAGGGAAATGGCTCTTGGGAGAGAGCCGTGCGCTAAAAGTTGGCATTAATGCAGGCTAAGTCGCCTTGCCTTTTAAGAATAGATGACGACGCCAGGTTTTCCAGTCCACAGCTAAAGCGGCCTGAAAAAAAGCGTAAGAGCATCATAAAAAGTAAAAAACCGCAGTGCTTTCGCAAGCATCTGCGGTTTTTTATTGGAAACCTGAACATTAGCAGAGCTTGTCGGCGCGCTCGATAAACGGTGCCAGACTCATCTTCTGTCCCGGATGAGCCGGGTCATCAATCTGAATAATGCTGATCGGTTGGCCACTGCTCTTACCGCTGGCCACCTGCTGCTCTGCGGTCTCATTTAACGGGTATTGCACCAGCGTACTTGGGTTGATCGCATATAATGCATGACCCGGACGGCAAGTCAGCATCACCTCTTCTCGATTGAAAGCCCATTTATCCTTGCCCACTTCAAAACGGCTGACGGTAATCACCTGCGGTGCAGCCAGGGCACTCCCCGTACAGGCCAGTAATAAGAGAGAAAGTACTGTCTTTTTCATATGCTATTTAACCTTATCAGAAGGGTTCCCAGGTAGCGAACAGACTGACCGTTGCCAGCACCAGCGTTCCCAGCACCACCTCTGCCTGTGTCATCCTGATAAAAATCTGTTGCGCTTGTCCGGTCTCCGGACGAAACCGTGGCACCAGAAAATACCGATTTGCCAGCGCAATTGCTACCATCAACGCCACCAGCGCACATTTGAACAACAAAAACCGCACGTAGTCAGTCTGCCATGGGATCTGGATGCCAGTGATAAACAGCGTATTGATAATACCTGTGAGCAGCACTCCTGCGACGGCATAATGACCGACTCGCGAGAAACGCATCATGGTGTAGATAGCAGCATTTTGCCAGCGCCCTTTCGCCAGACGCATGCAGAACAGCAGCGGAAGTAATCCGCCAAGCCAGGTTGCGGCACACAGCAGGTGAAAAGCATGATTAAGACGCTGCAAAGCTCCTGTCGGACCGTCGCTCATCGCCGCGTGCCCTACCCCTGCCAGCAGGATAAGCTGCCCCATTGCGAGCAGTAACAGCCGTGAACCTTTCAGGGGAGCGAGCCATGCAGCTCCGACAGTAATGACAGCAAGAATAATTTGCCACAGCCAGACGCTGCCAAACTGCGTCGCCAGCACACTACGCCAGATCTCCGGGGAAAAGACATCCCCCCAGCCACTACCCATCAATCCCCCCTGAAACACAAACATCAGGAGTGCAGCACCCAGGCTAATTAAAGAAGCCACTTTCTGCTGTAACTGGAAACGCCGGGACATCAGGCGGTGGAGTGAGGAAGGAGCAAACCAGACGCTGTAAAGCGCATTGCCAAAAATGAGCATCAGCGCCCCGAAATGGATAAATCGCAACCCGACATAAAACAGGGCCAGCATGCTATTTCACGCTAAAGTGGTAGCTGCCTTTGGTTTTATGGCCGTCTACGGAGACCACATGCCAGTCGACCTGATAGGTCCCGGGCGTCAGCGTTTGTTCCAGTGGAACCGTCAGCTGAGTGTTGTTCTTTTCGTCTCGTTTAACCGTACCTGTTTTCATAACCTGCTTTTGTGTATCCGTGACCACGACTCCGCTAAAACCAGGTTCGATACCTTCCGAAAAAATCAGCGTAAGGACCTGGGGTGGTGTCACCTGGCTGTCTGCCGCCGGGGTTTGCTGTTTAAGATGAGCATGCGCCAGCACAGAAGGCGTCATGATCATTGATGCCAGAAAGGCAAGTGCGCATACCGCGCGGGAAGTGGTTAATCCCATCGCAATCATTCCTTTTTGTTATGTCTGTATGCTAAAGAATAACGCTGTATAATAAACGAGTCGAGGATCATCCCGCCTCCGCTTGTCATCATCGTGCAATCGCGGTAACGTTGCCGCCGCATAATAAGGAGAAGGAAATGAAGATTAATCTGGCCACCCTTCCTCAGGACGAGATGGATAAAGTGAATGTCGATCTTGCGGCTGCAGGTGTCGCATTTAAAGAGCGTTACAACATGCCCATAGTGGCTGAGGTCATTGAACGTGAACAACCGGCTCATCTGCGTGACTGGTTTCGCGAAAGATTAATTGCCCACCGTCTCGCGTCGGTCAACCTCTCTCGTTTGCCTTACGAGCCTAAAGTTAAATAAGCTTAATAAGTCGTTACACTTCCTTACGCGGAATATGCCAGGATAAGAAAACCCTAGTTTATTTAGGTCTATTCTTAAAATCCCTGCGACTCAGTGTATAAGGAAGTCACGATGTCACAATGGAATATTGCCGCAGCCCAGTATACCGGGCAGCATCACAATGTAGATGACCATGTTTCACGCCATCTCTGCTTCATCGCCGAAGCAGCACGACAGCAATGCGATTTGCTGGTTTTTCCTGAACTTTCATTGACGGGCTCAGGCACAACGGTGTTACCTCCTCCCCCCAGTGATGCGCAGCTTGAACCCCTGCTTAATGCCGCACATTTTTACCAGATAACCCTCATTGCCGGGCTCTCTCTTGAACAGAATGGTCAGCGCCAGAAAGGACTCGCGCTGTTTACACCTTCTCGCCAGAGTATCCTGCGCTACCCTCAGGGTGGCGGTGCAAGTCTGGTTCCGGGGGATAAGCAACTTAGCATCATTGATGCGCATACCGATTCACCCAATCTTGATTCGCAGGCGGCTCTGTTCACCAGTTGCCAGTCGGTCGTGGATTATCGCTGGCGGCAATCCATCAGCACCTTGCAGCGCTTCGCACATAAATATGCCATTGCCGTGTTAATGGCTAATGCTTGTGGCGGCAGCGCATTATGGGATGAAAGAGGTCAGTTGATTGTCCGCGCGGATAAAGGTGAGCTCCTGTTGACTGGCACGCTCAGCAGACAGGGTTGGCAAGGCGATATCATTCCTTTAGGCTAAGCGTTTTGAGCTCAGGAGTTTTCAATGCTGCGCGTCATCGATACCGAAACTTGCGATCTTCAGGGCGGAATTGTGGAAGTGGCCTCTGTCGATGTGGTTGATGGTAAAATCGTCAACCCAATGAGTCATCTGGTGCGCCCGGATCGCCCTATCAGCCCGCAGGCAATGGCAATCCATCGCATTACCGAATCAATGGTGGCGGATAAGCCGTGGATAGAAGAAATTATTCCACACTATTACGGTAGCCCGTGGTACGTCGCGCATAACGCCAGCTTTGACCGCCGGGTGTTGCCCGAAATGCCAGGCGAATGGATTTGTACCATGAAGCTGGCGCGTCGCCTCTGGCCTGGTATCAAATACAGTAACATGGCACTGTATAAGTCCCGTAAGCTTAGCGTCCGTACACCTGAGGGGCTTCACCATCACCGCGCGTTGTACGACTGCTATATTACCGCAGCATTACTCATTGATATCATGAATATTTCTGGCTGGACGCCGGATGATATGGCGACGATTACCGGTCGTCCTGCGCTTCTCACCACCTTTACCTTTGGCAAATATCGCGGTAGAGCGGTGTCTGATATTGCGGATAAAGATCCGGGCTATCTGCGCTGGCTATACAACAACCTCGACAAAATGAGCCCGGAACTGCGCTTAACGCTGAAACACTATCTGGGCGAAGCCTAAGGCTCTGCACCGCCTGGCAGCGTTCCTTGTGCCAGGCCTATCAGGAAGGCATATTCCAGGGCGACGCCTTCATAGGTTTTGAATCGTCCCGATTTTCCTCCATGCCCGGAGTCCATATCAGTACAGAGCAACAGCAGATGGTCATCGGTTTTTAATTCCCGCAGTTTTGCCACCCATTTTGCGGGCTCCCAGTATTGCACTTGCGAATCATGCAATCCGGTGGTGACCAGCATGTGCGGATAGGCTTTTGCCTCCACGTTATCGTACGGGCTGTACTCTTTCATATAGCGATAGTAGATCGCATCCTGAGGATTCCCCCACTCTTCGAATTCCCCCGTCGTCAGGGGAATGGATTCATCAAGCATAGTCGTGACCACATCGACAAACGGAACCTGCGCAACAATCCCTTTGAAGCGATCGGGACGCTGGTTGATCACCGCCCCCATCAACATACCTCCCGCGCTGCCCCCCATACCAAAGCAGAGATGCGGATCGCCATAGCCTTGCTCAATCAGCTCATCACAGACATCGAGATAGTCATTGAAGGTGTTTTTCTTTTTCAGGAATTTCCCATCTTCATACCAGTGCTGCCCCAGTTCACCGCCACCGCGAACATGGGCGATAGCGAAAACAAAGCCGCGATCGAGCAGACTTAATCTACTGCTGCTGAAATCGGCATCCATGCTTGAGCCATAGGAGCCGTAGCCGTAAACCAGCAGTGGGTTTTTACCTTTCTGGAAATGCGCCTGGTGGTAAACAAGAGAGACCGGAACCTCAACGCCATCGCGGACAGTGACCCACAGGTGCTCGCTGCGGTAGTTTTCAGATTCAAACCCTTTGACCTCGGTCTGCTTAATCACCTGACGCTGCCCGGTATCCATATCCAGCTCAAACAGCGTGTCTGGTGTGGTCATGGATGAGTAGCCGTAGCGCAACCGCGACGATTCGGGTTCAGGGTTGAAACCAATCCACGTCACATACGCTGGGTCGTCGAACGCAATCCCCACTACTTCCCGTGTTTTACGGTTGATTTGCCGGATACTGGTCAGCCCGCGCTGACGCTCTTCCACCACCAACCAGTCAGTAAACAGAGTGAAGCCTTCCAGCATCACTTGCTCCCGCGCAGGAATAAGCACCTCCCACTTACGTTCATCACGCACTTTGGTTTTATAGAGACCAAAGTTTTTGCCCTCGCGATTAGAGCGCAAATAAAAACTGTGCTGGAAGTGATCCAGACTGTACTCATGATCCTTACGACGCGGCAGAAAACAGAGCGGCTGGGCATCAGGTAGTTCGGCGTCCAGCAGCAAAACCTCAGACGTCGTCGCGCTGGCGAGGAAAATAATCACATAGTGGCGTGAGGAGGTTTTATGCAGGCTGACATAAAACGTTTCGTCTTTCTCTTCATAGACCAGTTCGTCATCGGCAGAACCCGTCCCTACGGTATGTCGCCACACCTGATAAGGCAGTAGCGTGGACGCATGCTTTTTGACGTAGTAGACAGTCTCGGAATCATTCGCCCAGACAAAATCCGGGGAGACGTTTTCCAGCATTTCAGGATACCAGTTACCAGTGTCCAGATTGCGAAAACGCAGGCCATACTGACGACGGGAGAGGTAGTCCTCAGCCAGCGCCATAATCGTGTTGTCAGGTGAAATGGACATGCCGCCCAGCGTATAAAATTCGCTGTGGGCGGCGCGCTGGTTGGCATCCAGCAAAATCTCCCACTCATCCCATTCGGCACTTAACACGGGTTGTCGTTGGTAGATGGGATACTCGTTGCCGGGCTCGTAGATATGACGATAGCGATAGCCATTTTTGGTCCAGGGCGCGGAGATATCATGCTGAGGAATGCGCTGTACCATTTCATTCAGCAGTTGATCCTGAAGTGCCTGCTGGCTGGACATGACCTTGCGGCCATAGTCGTTTTCCTCGTGCAGGTAGTCGAGCACCTCTGGCCGCGAGCGCGAATCGTCCCGTAGCCAGTAATAATTGTCTATACGCGTATCGCCATGCGTGGTTATCGCATAAGGAGTACGTCGGGCTTTCGGTGGCATGTGATCATTCTTGTAAGTTCTACACCCTATAAGGGTGGCAAAACCCACGCATGATGCAAGCGAAACATGACCACAGAAGTGATAGTCAGTCAGTTAACGTCCGCTTTTGTTCCCGGATATCCTGTTCAATGCCCTCCCGGACATCCTGAGGGATCTTCAGCGCATCCCCCAGAGCATTGAGATAGCTCCGCTCCATAAAATGATCGATATCAATGGCGGCACAGCTGAGGAAATAGAGTTCAAGGGCTTCTTCCTCATTCTTCACACTCTGCGCAAGGCGCTGTGGATCGAGTGGTTGATCGATCGCCTGCGCCACCAGGACTCTGCCCTTCTCTTCGACACCGGCTTCACGGAGCTGCTGCTCAATCGCCGCTCGCTCTTTATCGTCGATATGCCCGTCACTTTTCGCGGCAAAGACCAGCGCAAGGATCAATCGTTCGGTACGCAGATCCAGAGGCGAGGTATGTTCACCGTAATGCGGTTCATCGCTGTGAGTAGTTCGTATCCTGTCCTTGTATTTATTCCACAGTACAGTGCCTGCGATGGCCCCGCCACCGGCCAGCAACGCGCCAGTACCATATTTTGCCAGCAACTTACGTGAGGATTTATTCGCGACCAAAAGGCCTGCCAATCCGCCGAGTGCACCGGGAACCAGCAGTTTACTGAGCCCTTGCTCGCCAGACGATGATGTTTTCTGCCCTAACAACGATTGCAACTGATTTAACCAGCCTGACATGGTTTCCCTCACTTAACGGTGAACATATTTCACAGCGTAAGCGAGCAGACGTCAGGAAATGTCCAGCCTGGCTAAAGATGCGCAAATTTCTTCCCCCTCCTTTAGCCCTGCACAAGACACACGCAAACGTTTTCGTTTATACTGCGCGCATCTTTTTCAGGGGGAATGTTATGACTCGTTTAGGAACTGCGCTGCGACCTGCAGCGACGCGTGTGATGCTGTTGGGATCGGGCGAACTGGGGAAAGAGGTCGCCATTGAATGTCAGCGTTTAGGTGTGGAAGTGATTGCCGTAGACCGTTACGCTGATGCCCCCGCCATGCACGTCGCCCATCGTTCTTATGTGATTAACATGCTGGATGGTGAAGCCCTGCGGGCACTGATTACGCAGGAGAAACCCGATTTCGTAGTCCCGGAAATTGAAGCCATCGCCACCGATACGCTGATCGCCCTTGAACAGGAAGGTCAGCGCGTGGTGCCCTGTGCCAAAGCGGCAAAACTGACCATGAACCGGGAAGGTATTCGTCGTCTGGCGGCGGAAGAGCTGGGGCTTCCCACGTCGAGCTATCGGTTTGCTGGCGATAAATCCGCATTCCTGCAGGCTGTCGAGGAGATTGGCTACCCGTGCATCGTTAAACCCGTGATGAGCTCCTCCGGTAAAGGACAGAGCTTTATTCGCGACAGCAGCACGCTGGGTAACGCATGGGATTATGCCCAGCAAGGTGGTCGTGCCGGAGCGGGCCGCGTGATTGTCGAAGGTGTCGTGAAATTTGATTTCGAGATCACCCTGTTGACCGTCAGCGCCATTGATGGCGTCCATTTCTGTGACCCAATTGGCCACCGTCAGGAAGATGGCGATTACCGTGAATCCTGGCAACCGCAGCAGATGAGTGACCTGGCACTGGAACGGGCGCAGGCGATCGCCCGTAAAACCGTACTCGCGCTGGGCGGCTATGGTCTGTTTGGTGTAGAGCTTTTCGTCTGCGGAGATGAGGTTATTTTCAGCGAAGTCTCACCTCGCCCGCATGACACCGGCATGGTGACGCTGATTTCGCAGGATCTCTCTGAGTTCTCCCTGCATGTACGCGCTTTCCTCGGCCTGCCTGTTGGTGGTATCCGTCAGTACGGCCCGGCCGCTTCCGCAGTGATCCTGCCGCAATTAACCAGCCAGAATGTCACGTTTGATAACGTCGACGGAGCAGTAGGTGCCGGGTTACAGGTGCGTTTGTTCGGTAAACCGGAGATCGACGGCACGCGTCGGCTTGGCGTAGCATTAGCCACCGGAGATAACGTAGAAGACGCTGTGGCGAGAGCCAAAACAGCCGCCGCTGCAGTTAGCGTAACAGGATAAAAAAACGGGCCGAAAGGCCCGTTTTTCATGCTGCGAATAACTTACTGCTTCGCACCTTCAACCGCTTCACGAGCCAGTTTAGTAATGCGATCCCAGTCGCCCGCGTCCAGCGCATCCGCCGGAACCAGCCATGAACCACCGATGCACAGCACGCTTTTCAGTGCCAGGTAGTCACGGTAGTTAGCAGGAGAGATGCCACCCGTCGGGCAGAAACGAACCTGCGCGAATGGACCCGCAATCGCCTGCAGCGCTTTGGTGCCGCCGTTCGCTTCTGCCGGGAAGAATTTGAACTCTTTCAGGCCGTAGTCCATGCCCAGCATCAGTTCAGATACGGTGCTGATACCAGGGATCAGAGGAATAGTGCCTTCGGTTGCCGCTTTCAGCAGAGGCTCAGTCAGGCCCGGGCTAATGGCGAACTGTGCGCCCGCTTCAGTCACTTCCGCCAGCTGCTGTGCATTCAGAACGGTACCCGCACCGACAATGGCGTCCGGCACTTCTTTAGCGATTGCGCGAATGGCATCCATCGCGCAGGCGGTGCGCAGGGTGACTTCCAGAACACGAACGCCACCAGCAACCAGCGCTTTCGCCATCGGTACCGCATGCTCCAGTTTATTTACCACGATAACTGGCACGACAGGGCCAGTGGTCATGATTGCTTCTGCACTTGTTTTCCAGTTTTTCATCAGTGTCTTCTCTCGCCAGATCGTTAAAATCAAGTCGTCTTAAAACGTAATACAGGTTGCGCCCTGCTCAGCACCGGAGAGTTTCTCACGCAGCGCACCAAACATTTCGCGCCCTGTCCCCACGCGCGATGCGCTCAGGTCAGGAATATGTGGCTTGCGTGCCGCCAGCTCTGCGTCATCCACCAGCAGGGTTAACTCACCTGTCTGCCCGTTAACGCGGATCATGTCACCGTCACGCACTTTCGCCAGCAAACCACCGTCGTAAGCTTCAGGTGTCACGTGGATGGCTGAAGGCACTTTACCGGATGCGCCAGAGAGGCGTCCATCAGTCACCAGTGCAATTTTGAAACGGCGGTCCAATAATACACCAAGTGGTGGCATAAGTTTATGTAATTCTGGCATCCCGTTGGCTTTTGGCCCCTGATGGCGAACGACCACCACGCAGTCTTTATCCAGAAGACCGGCATCGAAGGCAGGTAATACGTCGTGCTGGCTTTCGAACACTACCGCCGGTGCTTCGATAATCTGATTCTCTTCCGGTACGGCAGAGGTCTTCATCACCGCGCGTCCGAGGTTGCCGCTCAGCACTTTGGTGCCGCCATGAGGAGAGAACGGTTTGTCGATGGTGGCGATAACCTGTGCATCAAGAGAAACATTCGCCCCTTCGCGCCAGTCCAGCTCGCCGTTATTCAGCCACGGCTCCTGGGTGTAACGTTGCAGACCAAAGCCCGCCACGGTATTCACATCTTCATGCAGCAGACCGCCTTTCAGCAGCTCACGCATCAGCAGCGGTACACCGCCAGCGGCCTGGAAGTGGTTAATGTCAGCCGGGCCGTTCGGGTACAGACGCGCCATCAGCGGCACCACAGAAGAGATCTCGGAGAAATCATCCCAGTTAATCAGAATGCCCGCCGCACGCGCCATGGCCACCAGGTGCATAGTGTGGTTGGTTGACCCCCCCGTTGCCAGCAACGCGACAATGCCGTTAACGATGACTTTCTCGTCAATCATTTTGCCCATCGGCATCCATTCGTTGCCATTACCGGTCAAACGCGTAACCTGACGGGCAGCCGCTTCAGTCAACGCCTGGCGCAGTGGCGCATCCGGCTGGATAAAGGACGAGCCCGGAAGCTGCATCCCCATGAACTCTACGACCATCTGGTTCGTGTTAGCCGTGCCGTAGAAAGTACAGGTTCCCGGCGCATGGTAGGATGCGGCTTCTGCCTCCAGCAGCGCCTGACGGTCTGCTTTCCCTTCTGCATACAGCTGACGGATACGCACTTTCTCTTTGTTTGGCAGACCGCTTGCCATCGGTCCGGATGGCACGAAGATCGCAGGCAGATGACCAAATGACAGGGCTGCCATCACCAGGCCCGGGACAATCTTGTCGCACACGCCGAGATACAACGCGCCATCGAACATGTTGTGTGACAGGCCAACCGTCGCAGACATCGCAATCACTTCGCGGCTCAGCAGGGAAAGCTCCATCCCGTCCTGACCCTGCGTCACGCCGTCGCACATCGCCGGCACACCGCCCGCCACCTGGCCAACGGCATTCACGCTGTGCAGCGCTTTACGGATGATATTGGGATAGACCTCATACGGCTGGTGCGCAGAAAGCATATCGTTGTAGGAGGTAATGATAGCGATGTTGTTACGCAACATGCTTTTCAGCGAGGCTTTATCATCGGGTTGGCAGGCGGCGAAACCGTGTGCCAGGTTACCGCATGCCAGCTGAGAGCGGTGGACGGTGTTACTTTTAGCTTGTTCAATCCGGGCGAGGTAGGCCGAACGAGCCTCTTTCGAGCGTTCAATAATGCGTTGTGTTACGCGTAACAATGTCGGATTCATAAATGCTCCTCTAATTTATCTGTCCGTGCTCAGGAGTTTACAAAGTCGCTGGCAGTTGTTAACAACGCTGAAACGCTTGCTGTCCGGAGCTCAGGGGCAAAATCACTTCCGGCAGTGTAATAAAAAAAGCTCCGCGGGTGAATCCACACGGAGCTTAAAAGTTTAAAAATTGTGCCACTAGCTGTGTTAGATCATGTTACCGGTAAAATAACACTTTCGAGCCAGAGGATGACCTTACTCAAACTCGTTCCAGGAGCGGCCATCGCGGGTGATCATCGCCACAGATGCAACTGGCCCCCAGGTGCCTGCCTGATACGGTTTAGGTGCATCCTGATCGGCAGCCCAGGCTTCAGTAATAGAGTCAACCCATTTCCAGGCCTCTTCCACTTCGTCGCGGCGCACAAACAGCGCCTGGATACCGCGCATGGTTTCCAGCAGCAGGCGCTCATACGCGTCTGCAAGATGCGTCTGGTTGAAGGTTTCGGAGTAGCTCAGATCCAGCTTGGTGGTCTGCAGGTTGTGTTTGTGGTCAAGGCCAGGCACTTTGTTCAGGATCTGAATATCAACCCCTTCGTCCGGCTGCAGGCGAATGGTCAGTTTGTTCTGAGGCAGTTCCTGCCAGGACTCTTTGAACAGGTTCAGTTCCGGGTTTTTGAAGTAGACAACCACTTCGGAGCATTTGGCTGGCAGACGTTTACCGGTGCGCAGGTAGAACGGAACCCCCGCCCAGCGCCAGTCGTCGATGTCCACGCGGATCGCTACAAACGTCTCAGTGTTGCTGGACTTGTTCGCGCCCTCTTCTTCCAGATAGCCTGGCACTTTTTTGCCCTGCGCAAACCCGGCGGTGTACTGACCACGAACGGTCTTCTCACGCACGTTGGAGCGGTCGATACGGCGCAGTGACTTCAGCACTTTCACTTTTGCGTCGCGGATGCTGTCAGCCGTCAGGTCAGACGGTGGAGACATAGCAATCATGCACAGAATTTGCAGCAGGTGGTTCTGGATCATGTCGCGCATCTGACCGGCCTGGTCAAAGTAACCCCAGCGCCCTTCAATCCCCACCTCTTCCGCCACGGTGATTTCCACGTGGTCGATAGTGCGGTTGTCCCAGTTGTTCACAAACAGGGAGTTAGCAAAACGCAGCGCCAGCAGGTTCAGGACCGTCTCTTTACCAAGATAGTGGTCAATACGGTAAACCTGGCACTCTTCAAAGAACTCGCCTACCTGATCGTTAATTTCGCGGGAGGTTGCCAGCGACGTTCCCAGCGGCTTCTCCATCACCACGCGCGCCGGCTTGGCGTTCAGTTTGGCTTCGCCCAAACCTTTGCAGATGGCACCAAAGGTGCTTGGCGGCATGGCGAAATAGTTAATGGTGACACGATTTTTCTGATCCAGCATGTCACCCAGGCGAGAAAACGCACTGATGTCGTTCACATCCAGGTTACAGAAATCAAGGCGTCCGCTCAGCGTATCCCACAAACTTTCATCGATTTTCTCTTTCATGAACGTTTCGAGCGCTTCACGCACGACTTTGGTATAAGCGTCTTTGTCCCATTCGGCACGCCCTACACCCAGGATACGGGTATCCGGATGAAGTTGGCCTGCTTTTTCCAGTTGATACAGGGAAGGCAGCAATTTCCGGCGTGCAAGATCGCCTTTCGCGCCGAAAATGACCAGGTCACATGCCTGGGCTGTTTGCGTTACCGCCATGTCATTCTCCTCAGTTGGATCACCTGGTACTTCTGCCAGGTATCGTTGTAATTTTATTACAATGCACTGTACTGCTTTTACGTCATTCCCGAAACCATTAGCGCTTATCGCCACGTGCTTTACCGCGATTTTTCGCCATTCCGGTGATTTCGGAGGTGCAATGACGCAACAACCGCCGATTCTTTGCGCAACAAGGGCCCGGCAAAACCCGACGCCGATCAAGTAATGAAAAAAAACAACAACATTATCTTGTCGACTGTTACCCTTTATGGAAGCCACAGGGGTAATATCGGCTAAATCGAATCACGATTTCACCCATTTATGAAATCGTTTACACCCATGAGCGTCATGTTAACAATGAACATGCTGGAAAAAATCCAGTTTCAACTGGAACACCTTAGCAAATCCGAGCGAAAAGTGGCCGAAGTTATTCTCGCGTCTCCCGCTCAGGCGATTCATTCAAGCATCGCCGCTCTGGCGCAGGAAGCGAGTGTCAGCGAGCCAACGGTAAATCGCTTCTGCCGTAGCCTGGAAACGCGCGGCTTTCCTGATTTTAAACTGCATCTGGCACAAAGTCTGGCTAACGGCACACCTTATGTTAATCGTAATGTGGATGAAGACGACAGCGTTGATGCCTACACAGCGAAAATATTTGAGTCAGCCATGGCCACACTTGACCACGTCCGTCAGTGTCTGGATATGAGTTCGGTGAATCGTGCGGTGGATTTACTCACCCAGGCCAAGCGGATTGCATTCTTTGGTCTTGGGTCGTCGGCAGCTGTGGCGCACGATGCCATGAACAAATTCTTCCGCTTTAACGTGCCGGTTATTTATTCCGATGACATTGTGTTGCAACGCATGAGCTGTATGAATTGCAGTGAAGATGATGTCGTGGTACTGATTTCGCACACCGGACGTACCAAGAGCCAGGTAGAACTGGCCCAGCTGGCGCGTGAAAACGATGCCATGGTGATCGCTCTCACGACGGCAGGGACACCGCTGGCCCGTGAGGCGACACTTGCTATTACCCTCGACGTACCGGAAGACACCGATATCTATATGCCGATGGTCTCCCGTCTGGCGCAGCTCACGGTGATTGACGTGCTGGCGACCGGTTTTACCTTACGAAGGGGCGCAAAATTCAGAGATAACTTGAAGCGTGTCAAGGAAGCGCTTAAGGAATCGCGTTTTGATAAAGAATTGCTTATAAAGAGCGATGTTCCCTGATAGTTGATAACGAGACGTAACGAATAATTACGATGTAACGATTTACGGCATTCGGTCCGCTCTCTGCTGCCTTGCGGCAGATGAAGGTCGATTCAATGTTCACGCAACACCAAAGTTGTTTCAGTCAACGGAGTATTACATGTCCAGAAGGCTTCGCAGAACCAAGATCGTAACCACCTTAGGCCCGGCCACCGATCGCGATAATAACCTCGAGAAAATTATCGCCGCAGGTGCCAACGTGGTGCGTATGAACTTCTCTCACGGTACGCCAGAAGACCATAAATTACGTGCCGATAAAGTGCGTGAAATCGCAGCAAAACTGGGCCGCCATGTTGCCATCCTCGGCGATCTGCAAGGTCCTAAAATTCGTGTATCGACCTTTAAAGAAGGCAAAGTCTTCCTCAATATCGGCGATAAATTCCTGCTTGATGCTAACCTCGGCAAAGGTGAAGGCGATAAAGAGAAAGTCGGGATCGACTATAAAGGCCTGCCAGCTGACGTGGTACCTGGCGATATCCTGCTGCTCGACGACGGTCGCGTACAGCTGAAAGTGCTGGAAGTTCAGGGCATGAAAGTGTTCACCGAAGTCACTGTCGGTGGCCCGCTCTCCAATAACAAAGGCATTAACAAACTTGGCGGCGGCCTCTCTGCGGAAGCGCTTACCGATAAAGACAAAGCGGATATCGTTACCGCAGCGCTGATCGGCGTTGACTACCTGGCCGTCTCCTTCCCACGCTGTGGTGAAGACCTGAACTATGCGCGCCGACTGGCACGTGATGCAGGTTGCGATGCCAAAATCGTCGCTAAAGTTGAACGCGCGGAAGCCGTTTGCGATCAGGACGCCATGGACGATGTGATTCTCGCCTCCGACGTAGTGATGGTTGCCCGTGGCGACCTGGGTGTGGAAATCGGCGACCCTGAGCTGGTGGGTATCCAGAAAGCGCTGATTCGTCGCGCACGTCAGCTGAACCGTGCGGTGATCACCGCCACTCAGATGATGGAATCCATGATCACCAATCCAATGCCAACCCGTGCGGAAGTCATGGACGTTGCCAACGCCGTGCTGGACGGTACCGATGCAGTTATGCTTTCAGCGGAAACCGCGGCAGGCCAGTATCCTGCAGAAACCGTGGCCGCCATGGCGCGCGTTTGTCTGGGTGCTGAGAAGATCCCAAGCATTAACGTCTCTAAACACCGTCTGGACGTTCAGTTCGACAACGTGGAAGAAGCGATTGCGATGTCCGCCATGTACGCTGCCAACCACCTGAAGGGCGTTACCGCGATCATCACCATGACCGAATCTGGCCGTACCGCGCTGATGACCTCCCGTATCAGTTCCGGCTTGCCTATCTTCGCCATGTCCCGTCACGAGCGTACGCTGAACCTGACGGCGCTGTATCGCGGTGTTACCCCGGTTCACTTCGATAGCAGCAATGACGGCGTGGCTGCGGCACATGACGCCGTAAACCTGCTGCGCGACAAAGGCTATCTGGTATCCGGTGATATTGTCATCGTGACTCAGGGTGATGTGATGAGCACCATCGGCTCAACCAATACCACTCGCGTCATGACAGTCGAGTAAGTCAGTCTCTGTTAAAAAGCCCTCTCCTTTCAGAGAGGGCTTTTTTTATTTTGTTGGAAAAAGCTCTTTGCGTTTATACGGCTCTTTTTCGCCTGGCTTACGCGTTTTAAGCAGCTTCAGTATCCACGTATACTGCTCCGCATGCGGTCCCACCAGTATTTCCACCTCTTCGTTCATTCGACGCGCAATGGTGTTATCGTCTGCGGTGAGCAGATCATCCATCGGCGGGCGAACCTCAATATTCAGACGGTGGGTGTTGCCATCGTAAACCGGGAAAAGCGGAATAACACGGGCACGGCACACCTTCATCAGACGGCCAATCGCAGGCAGTGTCGCTTTGTAGGTCGCGAAGAAATCCACAAACTCACTGTGTTCCGGGCCGTGATCCTGATCCGGCAGATAGTAGCCCCAGTAGCCCTGACGGACGGACTGAATAAACGGCTTGATACCATCATTACGCGCATGAAGACGACCACCAAAACGGCGACGTACTGTATTCCAGACGTAATCAAAGATCTTGTTGCCCTGATTATGGAACATTGCCGCCATTTTTTGTCCCTGCGACGCCATCAGCATAGCTGGAATATCAACGCCCCAGCCGTGTGGAACGAGAAAAATGACCTTCTCGTTGTTGCGACGCATCTCATCGATGATTTCCAGACCTTTCCAGTCAACACGATCCATGACTTTTTCCGGCCCTTTCAGCGCCAGTTCAGCCA
This sequence comes from Pantoea sp. LS15, assembly GCF_012241585.1. Classification (NCBI taxonomy): domain Bacteria; kingdom Pseudomonadati; phylum Pseudomonadota; class Gammaproteobacteria; order Enterobacterales; family Erwiniaceae; genus Pantoea; species Pantoea sp. LS15. The sequence continues at coordinate 4,499 of NZ_JAAVXA010000001.1, read as the reverse complement.
TCATCGCCATCGCCTGTGGCGCAGTGGTATACATGGCATCAATAATGGCTTCCCGCTCTGCGTCGCTCTTTTCCGGGAAACAGTAGTAAAGATTAATTTGCGCACGGCGACGGGCACTTTTACCTAAGCGTCCTGCCAGGCGACCTATTTTACCCAGCACAGGATCGCGTACAGAGGCCGGTAACATCGCAATACCCGCAAATGCATAAACGCCAAGCCAGGCACCCCAGTTACGCGGGTGACGGAAAGATTTTTCAAACTCAGGAATGTACTCAATATTGTTTTTTTGGGTTTCCATGCTGGATCCAGGGTCTGATGACGCAAAATTTTATTCAGATAGTGTAGCGAGGCAGTCGTCCCCGCACAAAAGAAAAAGCCGGCGCACACTGACACCGGCTTTTTTAACAACACAAAGGGCTTAGTTTAAGCTCAACTGCGGTATCACCTCTTTCACCTGCGCCAGGTAATCAGAACGATCTTTACCTGTCAGGCCTTCGGTGCGCGGCAGTTTCGCCGTCAGCGGGTTAACAGCTTGTTGGTTGATCCATACTTCATAGTGCAGGTGCGGGCCGGTAGAACGTCCGGTATTGCCTGAAAGCGCGATACGGTCACCACGTTTCACTTTTTGACCCGGTTTGACCAACAACTTGCGCAAGTGCATATAGCGAGTCGTGTAAGTACGACCATGACGCACCGCAACATAGTATCCTGCTGCTCCGCTGCGTTTAGCCATGACCACTTCACCATCACCCACAGCCAGTACCGGTGTACCCTGCGGCATCGCGAAATCAACGCCACGATGCGGTGCAACACGTCCGGTGACCGGGTTCAGACGGCGCGGATTGAAGTTAGAAGAAACGCGGAACTGTTTCGCCGTCGGGAAGCGCATGAAGCCTTTTGCAAGACCTGTACCGCTGCGGTCATAGAACTTACCGTCTTCAGCACGAATCGCGTAATAATCTTTGCCCTCTGAGCGCAAACGTACACCCAGCAGTTGGCTCTGCTCGCGCTTACCTTCCAGCATTTCGCGGGACATCAGGACGGAAAACTCATCACCTTTCTTCAGTTTGCGGAAATCCATCTGCCACTGCATGGCTTTGATGACAGAACTGATTTCAGCGCTGGTCAACCCTGCATCTCGGGCACTTGAAACAAAGCTTGCACCCACAGTCCCTTTCATAACGCTGTTGACCCAGTCGCCCTTCTGCATTTCGCTGGTCATTTTGAAACCGTTTGCAGTACGTTCGTAGGTGCGGGTTTCGCGGCGAGACATTTCCCAGGTAAGACTCTGTAGATCGCCATCTGCCGTTAATGTCCATGAGAGCTGTTGCCCTATTTTCAGATTACGGAGATCTTTATCGGCAGCCGCCAGCTGGCTGATATTACCCATATCGATGCCGTACTGGTTCAGTACGCTACTCAGCGTATCCCCGGTAGAAACAACGTATTCGTGGGTCCCTGCTTCGCTCTCGGTTTTATCGTCCAGTTCATCCTGCGGGATAGCTTCATCTTCCTGAGCCGCCTGGTCGATAGGCTCACTGGCTTCAGGCAGCAAAGAACGGATTTCGCTCTTTTCAAGCTCGATGGTTTTGATGATAGGGGCAGAACTCGGGTGGTAAACATAGGGCCGCCAGACGGCGACCGCTAAAGTGAGAACTGTAAGCGACCCCAGCATAACGCGATGGGGTCGAGGCAGATTGTTAAATGCCAGGGCGACAGAGCGGGCTATCTGTTGCACGTATTCACTTCCTCGTTAATCTCCTTTCAGGCAGCTCGCATACTGGTTCGCCAGTTGGCTGAGGAACTGCGAATAGCTCGCTTTGCTCAACTGGATATTCGTTCCTAGCGGGTCAAGGGTCCCCATGCGCACGGATGTCCCCCTGGCCACGGCTTCTACGACCGCTGGCCTGAACTGCGGCTCAGCAAAAACGCATGTCGCTTTTTGCTCAACCAACTGTGTTCTGATTTCATGTAAACGCTGCGCACCAGGCTGAATTTCAGGGTTGACGGTGAAGTGCCCCAGCGGGGTCAAACCGTAGTGTTTTTCGTAATAGCCATAGGCGTCATGAAAAACGAAATACCCTTTTCCTTTCAACGGTGCGAGCTCAGTACCAACCTGCTTATCGGTTGCGGCTAATTGTGCCTCAAAATCCTTCAGGTTGGCGTCTAGTTTGGCTCGACTTTGCGGCATAAGTTCCACTAATTTGTCATGGATTGCAACCGCTGAAAGCCGCGCTATCTCTGGGGATAACCAAAGATGCATGTTGTACTCGCCGTGATGGTGATCTCCATCACCTTTTTCGCCGTCTGCAGTATGATGGTCATGTTCGTCGCCGTCGTCATCCGACCCTTTCATGAACAACGGTTTCACGCCGGGGAGTTCGGCAATCGCGACCTGTTTTTCGTCAGCAACCTGTTTCGCTGACTTCTGCATAAACGCTTCCATTTCCGGGCCAATCCAGACGACTAAGTCCGCGTTTTGTAAGCGCTTTACATCTGAAGGACGCAGGGAATAATCATGCTCGGATGCACCATCAGGGAGCAGAACCTGGGTTTCCGTTACCCCGTCTGCAATGGCAGATGCGATGAATCCAAGCGGTTTAAGCGAAGCGACAACCGCAGCGTTAACATCTTGTGCGGTTGTACCCCAAAGGGCAGCGGATAATGCTGCGAAAAGAAGCGTATTTTTATGTAACATAATGCGACTAATCATCGTAGTGAATGCGTGGAATGTGATATTATAACATTCGTTGACTTCTTCAAGCTTAAATTGACATGACGACATTGGTTTCTCTTGAAAATATTTCGGTCTCATTCGGGCAGCGCCGCGTCCTTTCTGACGTGTCGCTGGATCTGAAGCCCGGCAAAATTCTGACGTTGCTCGGCCCCAATGGTGCCGGCAAATCCACCCTGGTGCGCGTGGTGCTGGGTCTGGTCACACCCAATGAAGGCGTGATTAAGCGCGAGGAAAAATTGCGTATTGGCTATGTGCCGCAAAAACTCCACCTCGACGCCACATTACCGCTGACGGTCAGCCGCTTCCTGCGTCTGCGTCCCGGAACACGAAAAGCCGATATTCTCCCGGCACTGAAACGCGTGCAGGCAGGTCATCTCATCGACGCGCCGTTGCAAAAACTTTCCGGGGGAGAAACCCAGCGTGTTTTACTTGCCCGTGCGTTGCTGAGCAGTCCCCAGTTACTGGTACTGGATGAACCCACCCAGGGGGTCGACGTTAATGGTCAGGTCGCGCTTTATGATTTAATTGACCAACTGCGTCGGGAACTGAATTGTGCAGTACTGATGGTATCCCATGACCTGCATCTGGTAATGGCAAAAACTGACGAAGTGCTGTGTCTCAACCACCATATTTGCTGCTCCGGCACGCCTGAAGTGGTGTCAATGCATCCGGAGTTTATCTCCATGTTTGGCCCGCGCGGTGCTGAGCAACTGGGCATTTATCGCCATCATCATAATCATCGCCATGATTTACAGGGACGAATTGTCCTGCGCCGGGGAAATGGACACTCATGATTGAACTGTTACTGCCCGGCTGGTTAGCCGGGATTATGCTTGCCTGTGCGGCGGGTCCGCTGGGCTCGTTTGTCGTGTGGCGCAGAATGTCCTATTTCGGTGATACGCTGGCGCATGCCTCTCTGCTGGGCGTCGCTTTTGGTCTGTTACTGAATGTCAATCCTTTCTATGCGGTGATTGTGGTCACGCTGCTCCTTGCCGCGGGTCTGGTCTGGCTGGAAAAACGCCCACACCTCGCCATTGATACGCTACTTGGCATCATGGCGCACAGCGCCCTGTCGCTGGGTCTGGTGGTCGTGAGCCTGATGTCGAACATTCGCGTCGACCTGATGGCCTACCTGTTCGGCGACCTGCTGGCCGTGACGCCAGAAGATCTGATCTCTATCGCCATTGGTGTCGTCGTGGTGCTCGGCATTCTGCTCTGGCAGTGGCGTAATTTGCTGGCGATGACCGTAAGTCCGGACCTGGCGTTTGTTGATGGCGTGAAATTGCAGCGCGTGAAGTTGCTGCTGATGCTGGTGACAGCGTTGACCATTGGTGTGGCGATGAAGTTTGTCGGAGCGCTGATTATTACCTCCCTGCTGATCATTCCTGCAGCCACAGCGCGCCGCTTTGCCCGCACGCCAGAACAGATGGCCGGCGTGGCCGTTCTCATTGGGATGGTTGCGGTAACGGGTGGGTTGACCTTCTCGGCGTTTTATGACACGCCTGCAGGGCCGTCTGTGGTGCTGTGTGCAGCGGTGCTGTTTATTTTCAGTATGATGAAGAAGACGGCAAGTTAACATCGAGGGCGCTGATGCCCTCACCCTGCCCCTCTCCCGGTGTACAGTCCGGGGACATAGTGAACACTTGTTCGGGGACATGGTAGACACTTACAACTAAGGCATAAGAACCCGTTAATGGAGTCGCTTATGCCCTGGGATGCGAGAGATACCATGTCATTACGTACCGAGTTTGTTTTGTTCGCC